>JBIIGU010000207.1:0-3353 GCA_044236275.1 Bacteroidia bacterium
TCTAATTATCTCATCAACTAATTTCCCAATCTTCTCCCCATCTTTCATCCTTTTCCAACTAAAATCAATCCCCTCAAAAATATCTTTCAATCCTGCAGTATCGCCTTTAATGGGTTTAAAATACTCAAAATATTCGCCCCGCTGACGTGCACTGCCAAAGCCCTGACTTTTGTGCATGCTGCGGCTTTCGGCTGCAATTTCGCCATAACTTTTACCCAACAACGGATTGTAACCACCTACATTCAATTTAAGATATGGACTCATATCTGCATTGGGGTTTTGAAAACGCGTGCTCACATTCCAAAACAACCTGCGCGGTTTCCACGCATCTACATAGTGCAGTTGCTCCGGAAAACGTGTAGGGTCACCGGCAGCATCAAAAGCCTCTTCGGCCAGAATTGCTGAAGACGTATGGTGTCCGTGTCCACCACTGCCATCGGTTGCAAAACGCGTAATGATAATATCCGGCCGGAAGTTGCGTATCACCCAAACCATATCGCTCAGGATAGAATCCTTATTCCATTTTGCCAGCGTTTCTTCAGGCGATTTGCAAAAACCAAAGTCATACGCACGGGTAAAAAATTGTTCGCCTCCATCAATTCTGCGTGCAGCTAACAATTCTTGTGTACGAATTACACCCAGCTCAATACCTTGTTCCGGACCAATCAGGTTTTGTCCACCATCACCTCTGGTTAAACTTAAATATCCGGTACGCAAACATTTCTCATTAGCCAAGTAAGCAATTAATCGGGTGTTTTCATCATCGGGATGGGCAGCTATGTATAGTACCGAACCTACCGTGTTTAACTTTTTAAGTTGCAATAAGATATCACTTGATGTGTAGGAGCGGGGAGGTTGGGCAACGGCAATAAATGATACAAACAGGAATAGTAGGAGGTGTAAGCGTCTGATTATGGTCATAGTGTTCTGAGTAAAGCGTGTAAAATAAACAATTACCAAAATAAATCTGATATATTCGAATTACCAATGACCAATCAATGAAAAAAATCAATACGCTGTTGCTGATGCTGTCGGTATCATTTGCGATTGCTGCACAGAATTTGCCACCTCTTGGTGCAACCTGGTGTTATTGGCAAGAACACAGCACGGGCAATCCATACCTGCAAACCACCACTCGCATAATCGCTGAAAAAGATACACTTATAAAGGGTGAAGTATTCCGCAAAGTGAGTGAATACAGCGTAAATAAAATAGGTCAAGAATCGTTCGTGCGCTATTACTTGATACATGACAGTTTAGGTTATGTGTATTACCTGCACAATGCTGAAAAAGGTTTGTTGTTCAACTTCAATGCACAAATAGGTGATTCGGTTACGGTTGATTTGTACCGCGCAAATAACTATCCATTGATAAAAGAAAAAGTAAAGGTTACACAAATTATAACCGATTCCCTCGGACTCAAAACTTTTATGTTAAACGAAAATGCACAGCTTACCCAACACATCATCCATAAAAGTTTCCATAGCAGTTTTATAACACTGAATGTACTTCCTGCAATACCTGAAGGTTGGGCTTATTTGCGCACGTATACTGACTCAACTACAGTTGCTGGCGACACCTCACAACCTTGTTTGGTTACTCCGTATGTTTCATTTTTAGGGAACAATGCACAATGGTATTACTCGCTGTGGCGTCCCAATGAACAAGCAGGTGGTTTCTTTTACCGCATATTAGCAAGTGGCGACACCTTGTTAGCCGGTAAAAAATGTAAAGTAATCCGGATGTTCGATAGTTATGGACAAATGATTGATGGTGCTTACTACTACATGTATGAAGAAGCCCGTAAAGTTTATATCTGGCAAAATGCTCAGTTCAACTTATTATACGATTTCGCTGCACAAGTAGGAGATACCATAACAGCTGCTATTGTATATCATCCTCAATTACGTGTATTTGAAACGCATGATGTACCGGCCAATAGTCAGGTGTCTTACGTTGTA
Source organism: Bacteroidia bacterium (assembly GCA_044236275.1). Classification (GTDB taxonomy): domain Bacteria; phylum Bacteroidota; class Bacteroidia; order UKL13-3; family UKL13-3; genus JAJTFA01. The sequence continues at coordinate 1,962 of JBIIGU010000207.1, forward strand.
AAAAATCTTCGAGTAGTAGGTCAACGCAGCTATTGGGATGTGCAATACCTTGACAGTAGTTGGCGATTTTCCGATGCCATCATGGAAGGAATTGGCTCTTGGCTGGGATTTTTCGGTGGACCGTACCAAGCAACTTCTACAGGTTTAGCGGGTAGTTTGCGTTGTTATTTTAACGGCACGCATGGAGTAAATTATGGAAATTCTTCGCAATGCGATAAAATTCTTTCGCTAAATGAGTTGGTTTCTCAACAACCCATTCGGTTGTTTCCTAACCCTACTCATGACATTATCCGGTTACCAGAAAGCTTATCCGGTCAGGAATATGAAGTATACACTACGTTTGGAAAAATACTTTTAACCGGACGAGTAAGCGAATCGGCTACTGTTTCGCTCAGCAAATTAACACCCGGAACGTATTTTATTCGATTACCACAAACGCAACAATACGCAGTGGTGGTGAAGCATTAATTTGAATGTTGTACTACTATTTTCTCAATCTCGCTGCAGTTCGCTAAACTGCACTTAACAAAATACACTCCTGCAGGCCACTCTTTGCAAGTTGTCATTGTCGATGGTTCTGCGTGATGATTTTGATAAACGATTTTTACGGCCACACTAGGTTTTGGCCACCATCACCTCTGGTTAAACCTAAATATCCGGTACGAAAACATTTCTCATTAGCCAAGTAAGCAATTAGTCGGGTGTTTTCATCATCGGGATGGGCAGCTATGTATAGCACCGAACCTACCGTGTTTAACTTTTTAAGTTGCAATAAGATTTAACTTGATGTGTAGGAGCGGGGAGGTTGGGCAATGAGAATGGAGGTGAATCCATTAAAAAGCAGTATACCAATGCTTATAATGACTTTTATAAATGATAATATTCGCATACAGCAAAGTAAAGCATCGCGTCAATTTTAACAAATGTTTCAAAATATCCTTTTCAGTGTTAACTATCCTTCATTTGCTGTTTTAGTATGATTTGTAAAAGAACTCTCCAAGAGCTATCTTCAGTGCTTGCCCTTTATATCTCAAATAAATCCATGCAGGTTCAAAGCTCTTCTCATCTACAATCGGGTCTGCTGTTGCACCGGTGGTTTGGTTTAAATTTTTACGGTAATCGCCATCTATAATCAATGGATTGGTACTTCTAATGACAAAGTGAATGTGCTTTCCATGCACAATCAAAGAATCAATTTCAGGAAACGGAGATTTCAGGGAATCACGGTATATTTCTACAGACAGGTTTATTCCGGTGGCAGGTCCGGCTTCGGTATTAAATATGCTGTAGGTGCAGTGGGTGCGGAAACTACTAAGAAACTCTTGACTATAATCAGGCTGCGTATTTATTAAAGCTGGTTTTGTTTGTTGGCTTCTGCAACTCCATATCAGC
>JBIIGU010000208.1:0-3348 GCA_044236275.1 Bacteroidia bacterium
TTTTGCCCACTTTTGCAATGCCCACACTCATGGCATTTACCAAAGGATTTATTTGGTAGCAATCATCAAAATATACTTCACCACCAACGGTAGGAATACCAAAAGCATTGCCGTAGTTCCCTATCCCTTTTACCACACCTCTCACCAGCCATTTGGTGCGCTCATTTTTAAGATCTCCAAAGCGCAAACTGTTCATTTGTGCAATGGGGCGTGCACCCATTGAAAATATATCTCGGTTAATACCACCTACACCTGTTGCAGCTCCCTGATAAGGCTCCAGCGCACTTGGATGATTGTGACTTTCAATTTTAAATGCGCAGGCCAGTCCATCTCCAATATCAATTAATCCTGCATTTTCTTCACCGGCTTTGGCCAGCATGTTTTTTCCTTCGCGCGGCAGTGTTTTAAGCCATACGATGCTGTTCTTGTATGAGCAGTGCTCACTCCACATTACAGAGTATATGCTTAGCTCCGTGAAGTTAGGTGTGCGCCCTAAAATTTCTTTTATTTTATCAAATTCTTCGGGCCTTAATCCCAGTTGTTGCGCTTGCTCAACGGTGGCCAATTGTTTGTTTGATATCTGTTCACTCACGATATTAGAAGTATTGGAATTGAGGAGACAAATTTGGTACTAATTTGCTATTAATACCAACAAATGAGGTAATAAAGTTTTACCACAATTTTATTTCATTACCTGTCGCATCATTTCATGCAATTAATCTATCTTGCCGCGCATTTAAATTCATCGCTACCATGAAAAAAATTATCGCTATATGCGTTTATCTTTTACCTTTTTGGGGTTTTGCTCAGGCTGTATTACCCACTGCATGGAATTTTAGTACTCCGGGTGTTGCTACTCCGCCTGTTGGGTGGACCTATAATTTAGGAACAGGAAATTTAACCTATGCCACAGGTATTGGTGATAATATTTCATTAAGGCTTGACCAGACAGGTGAATTCCTTTATATACAGTTTGCTGAAAAACCAGGGCCTGTGTCTTACTATATTAAGGGAACAGGAATATGGCCCAATCCCCCTTTTACAGGTTCTTTTACAATAGATGAATCGCCTGACGGAAGCAACTGGACTAATGTGAGGAATTTAACTTCCATGAATACCAATTTAACAAGATTGCAGGACAATCTTCTTGCATCTACCCGCCACGTGCGTTTTTTTTATGCAAACAAGCAATTGGGTAGCAATGTGCAATTGGATAGTGTGATGATTAGCCTGCCGCCCCCACCACCACAAAGCTTGGTTGTTTTTAATAAAGGAAATAAGCTTGTTAACGGAGGCAATTTTGTTTTTGGTAATGCTGCAGCACAAAAGTTTATCATTCAAAATGCAGGTATATCTCAATCACTGAAAATAGATAGTATTGTGTTAACAGGCCAGCATGCCGGAGATTTTAGTGTGCAGTTGGTTGATAGCATCGCACCTGCGAATAATGGACTAGATAGTTTTGTCGTTAATTTTAATGCAGGTGCTTCAGGCTCAAGATTTGCCACACTAAACATTTACAACACCGATCCGGAAAAAAATCCGTTTACCATTAACCTCTATGCCATTGGTGGCAACTTAGCTACTGAGCCTGCCAATCAGGTGGCAAGAGTCAATATATCCAACGTACTTACGCATACCATTAATGTGAGTTTTCCGCGTGCATCGGGTGCAGAAAAATATATCCTATTACGCAAGGCTGCAGCTTCACTAACAGAAAGGCCAACCGATGGCACCACCTATACACGTGGCGATTATATTGGCGGAGCACAGGTAGCCTATATAGGTAGCGACTCTGCGCTTATAAAGCCCAATTATATTCTTGCAAATACAGCCTATACATTTGTTGCCCTTACGTTTAATGGTCCTGCCGGATATGAAAACTACAATACAACCAATGTAGCCACTGCTACTGCTACTTCATTCAATGGAGCACCCGGAGCATATTATGCTGCAATCAATCCGAACAATAGCAATTTTGTAACCGATTTAAGCAATAGACTTAAATCACCGCACGATACCATTTTTTACAGCAACTATGCACCAACATTGGTAAACAACTATTTGACACGTGATACTACCGGAGGCAAGAAGGTTGTAGATTGTGTGTATACCGGACATAAATATGTTTATGATGAACCATTTTTGTGGTGGAACGGAACCAACAGCGGTGTGCTGACGCGTGAGCATACCTTTGCACAAAGTTGGATGCCATTAAACCCTGTACTTGGTCCTGGTTGGCCTGAAATTGGCGGAAGAGAAGTATTGGAGTATAACGATTTGCACAATTTGTTTCCTGCCCATCAGCTCAATGCAAATTCCAAACGAAGCAATAATCCGTTTGGAGTGGTTGCAAGTGCAACCTATATCTCGCCAACAGGAGAAGGTAAGTTGGGAACAGATGCGGGAGGAAAAACCGTATATGAGCCAAAGGATGATCAGAAAGGCGATGTGGCACGTGCCTTATTTTACATGCTACTTAGATATAATGGGGATAGAAGTTATTTGTGGCGCCTGCCGGCCAATCAAGATATTGCGGTATTGTTACAGTGGCATGATCAGGATCCGCCAAGTGCGTTGGAGATTGCCCGTAATGAATACATTGCTTCAATACAAAAAACCCGCAATCCGTTTATTGATAACCCAGCGTGGGTTAACAGAATTAATTTCACCAACCTCACTTATATTACGCAACCTTCCACGCTTGTGTTAACTGCTCCCAACGGTGGAGAAATAACGACACCCGGCTCTAATACCAATATATCTTGGACATCGAGCAATATAGATTCGGTTAAAATAGAGTTGCTGATTAAAGATACCTTGCACAGTGTGGTAGCCAAAGCAGTTGCCGCAATGCAAAGCCCTTATACTTGGAATGTGCCCCCAACAATTTTTACCGACTCTGCCAAAATAAGAATTAGCAGCACCACAGGCAACAAGGCTGATACCAGCAATGGTTATTTTACCATTAAATCTACCATTGGTTTTGATGAGTTGGAAACGCAGGCGCATGTACTAGCTTATCCAAATCCTGCGCATGGCTTAGTGCATATTCAATCAGATTATATGTTACAAAAACTTTGTTTGTATGATGTTGCCGGAAAACTCATTTATACAGCCGCCCCACAGGTAAAGACAACTGAAATATTATTGGATAAAAAAGGACTCTTTTTGCTGCATATACAAACCGAAAAAGGCAAGGTGCAGAAACGCATATTAAATCAGTATTGATTATAAAAGTTACATAAAAAAAGCCGCCACGTTTATCCGAGGCGGCTTTTTTTATGTACACCTATTTAAAAACTTAAAATATCCTTAAATGGGCTTTTATGTAAATTAATTGAATTT
>JBIIGU010000209.1:0-3301 GCA_044236275.1 Bacteroidia bacterium
CCATGTGGCTGTTTCATTTAGCAACGCCACTGATATTGCCAAACAATCGGCCCAGCTGATATTGATTAATGAAGACTTTGATACTTTTACCAAGGCACATATCATATCCAATCAAACCTATCGCACCATTAAACAAAATTTATTTTGGGCATTTTTCTATAATGTATTGGCCATACCTTTGGCCGCTGCCGGTTTCCTGCACCCCATGATTGCTGCCGGCTCAATGGCCCTAAGTGATATTGTGGTAATTGGAAACTCCATACGATTACGCTATACACGCATTAAGTAACCTATGCAGTTGGCATAATGGGCATAAAAGTGTTTTGATATTTGAAAGCCTTTGTAGTTATTTGAGGCAAACTCATGCCAGGCTTTTTAGAATCAAGGTTAAATCGTTTCAACAGTTTGCAGACTTTTCAGTTTCTGCGATACGGGGCTATTTTACTTATTTCCGTTCTCCTGGCAAAAATTACCCATTATGCCTATGAAAGTCCAGGTTATGGGTTACTCATTATAAGCAGGTATGAATTGTTGCTATTGGTTAGCTCCAGTCTTACTTTTTTCTGGGTTTCCAGCATCTGCAATACGCTTATTCCTTTTTATAACGGAAGTGATGAAGATCAGCAAAAGCGTATTTTGTTTAATGCCTTTGTTATTCTGGTAGTGCTCTCAACGGTTGGTGCAATTGCCATGTTTACCTTTGGCAGCATAAAATACAGCGAAAACGACCTTTTTCATACAAAAGATTTATTTCATACCTTTTCGTTGGTAGTATTTTTAAATACACCAACCTATATAGCCGATTATATTTTATATCTAAAGGGTAAATACAAATCGCTTATTATTTGGGGTGCGGTTACTTTTGGCTTACAGGTGGTATTGCTTTGCCTGCCTTTGCTTATGGGCCAAACGCTTAACCTGGCTATTAATTTATGGGTTATACTATCGCTGCTTAAGTTTAATTATACCATCATTTTACTGATGAAATATTCCATTATCAGTGTGCACACCAGACTTATTCTTGACTTTATGAAAAGGGTTATGCCATTTATGTTTTCTATTCTATTGGCAGGCAGCATGGAGTACATCAGAAGCTATATTGTTCAGCATTATTATACCGAAGCAGAGTTTGTAATTTTTAGATATGGTGCCAAAGAGTTGCCCGTATTTCTTATTCTGGCCAACTCACTTAGTAATGTATTTAGTGGTGAAGTTGCCAAGCTAAATCAAGAAGGTAAACTGGAAGAAGGATTGAGAAAACTTAAACACTCATCAACCAAGCTCATGCGCAGAACTTTTCCTGCCACCATGATTTTGATGTTTGTGAGCCCTTTGCTTTTCCGTTATATGTATAGCGAACAGTTTGTTGAAGGCTATAAAGTTTTTAATATTTATTTGCTGCTCATTATTTCCCGCATGATATTTCCGCAAACCGTTATTATGGGTATCATGAAAAACAGAATCTTTTATGTAATCTCTTTCAACTACATAATTATAAACGTATTGCTTTCTTTCTGGTTTATGTATTTGTTTGGCATATATGGCATAGCCTACGCAACTGCAATTGCATTTTTGGCAGAGAAAATAATGTATGCCATTTATTGCAAAATGGAAGGCATTCGCTACCGCGAATACACTGCGCTCTATGAGCATTTGGTTTTTTCTATCCTAACCGTAATGGTTTATTTTGCCTCTATGTGGTTGTGGAATACCTATCCGCTCGTTTCCTAATCCAAAATCTTTCTTACCTTCGCTTTTATGTGGTATAACAATGTTTTAGAAACCATAGGCAATACGCCAATGGTTAAATTGAATAAAATAACCAAAGATCTTCCGTGTGTGGTTTTAGCCAAAATTGAAACCATGAATCCGGGCAACTCTATTAAAGACCGTATGGCTTTGAAGATGATTGAAGATGCGGAAAAAGATGGCAGACTTAAGCCCGGTTACACCATTATTGAAGGCACAAGCGGCAACACAGGTATGGGGCTTGCCATTGCTGCTGTAATAAAAGGATATCGCTGTATTTTTACCACAACAGATAAGCAATCTCGCGAAAAAGTAGATGCATTAAAGGCATTTGGCGCAGAAGTAATTGTTTGCCCAACCGATGTTGATCCGGAAGATCCCCGCTCCTACTATTCCGTTTCTTCCAGGCTTGAGAAAGAAATTCCAAACTCATGGAAACCCAATCAGTATGATAACCTCTCCAACTCACTAGCTCATTACGAACAAACAGGTCCTGAAATTTGGAAACAAACCGATGGCAAAGTTACGCATCTAGTTGTTGGTGTTGGCACTGGCGGCACTATTTGCGGAACAGGCAAATACCTGAAAGAAAAAAATCCAAACATTAAAGTACTTGGTATTGATACGTATGGTTCTGTATTTAAAAAATACAAGGAAACCGGTGTTTTTGATAAGGATGAAATTTACCCTTATATAACCGAAGGCATTGGCGAAGATTTTTTGCCTAAGAATGTAGATTTCTCTGTTATTGACCATTTTGAAAAAGTAACCGATAAAGATGCAGCCATTATGACCCGCAGAATTCCGCGTGAGGAAGGCATATTTGTTGGAAACTCCGCTGGTGCTGCAATGGCTGGCTTAATTCAAATGGGCCACATGTTTAAAAAAGATGATGTTGTGGTGGTTATTTTCCACGATCATGGCACACGCTATTTGGGTAAAATGTTTAATGATGACTGGATGCGCGACCGTGGATTTTTAATTAATGAACAACCAAAGGCCATTGATTTAATTGAGCGCCACAAACACTTAAAACTGGTTACAGCCAATATTAAAGACAATGTGCACGACACCGTTGTAAAAATGCGCAAATTCGATATTTCCCAAATACCGGTGGTAAACGATGAAGGTTCATTTGTTGGCTCATTAAATGACACGCACCTGTTTAGTAAACTGATTGAGCAGCCCGATTTAAAGAATGAGTGTATTGACAAGGTGGTACAGTTGCCTTTCCCATTTGTAAGAACAGATGCAACGTTGGAAGAAGTATCCAAACTAATTACCAAAGAAAACAATGCCGTATTGCTTAAAACCCTTGGAGGCGATACCCACATCATTACCAAACAAGATATTATTGATGCACTTGGATAATGCTGCTTTGATAAAATGCATATGCACATAAAACAAAAAAGCCGCCCTGATTAACCAGCGCGGCTTTTTTAATAATAGAATGCCTTACTTCACACGCTCTACATAATCTCCAGTGCGTGTATCAACCTTAACCTTGTCTCCTTGATTTACAAAAAGCGGAACCATTACTTCAGCACCATTA
>JBIIGU010000212.1:0-3258 GCA_044236275.1 Bacteroidia bacterium
ATTTTGCACGTAGTCAGGAAGTAGGCAATAGATTTCAGCTTACAAATAATCCTGCACTATCCACCAAAAGCAACTTGCTTGGCATTAGACCCGAGCTGAGCTACTCAGGTAAAAATTGGTATCACCAACTAAACGGTTATTATACCCGTGCAGCAGAGTTTGATTTTTTTGTGCCGCTTGCAACCGAGTTATATAAGAAACAAACCTACTACCAGGCAGGCTATCTGGTTGAGTATCGTAAAAGCACTGCACACCGATTCAGGCTCAGTTTATCGGTAAACGGGCAGTTGCATGACACCAATGCTTTGGGAAGACCCGGCTTTGAACTTCGCAGCACTCAACTGGCAATGCTAAACTTTGCACACAGTTACCACTTTGCAAAAAGAAAAAAAGCAGCATTATGGAAGAATGGCATTGCAGCCTCCGTTAACCGATTTGAATTCATTGCAAACAAGAAGCTTGAACATACACTGATTAAACCCTACTCCTCTCTTCACCTACCGATTACTAGAAAAGCCATGCTGAATGCGGATGCAGAAATTGTGGTGGGCCGATTTGATGAAGGATTTAAACTAACAACCGGTATTTACAAGCGGGTTGATTTAATTACCAATTGGAATTTGATACTAGGCTATAGTCAACGCATCAGCGAGGAGGAGTTGAATCCTGTATTTACTACCAATATTCTATTATCCAATTTTGGTACCGGAGGCATATTTACCAATATTAATCAGGTGTTGCCAAAGCAATTTACTACCGACTTTTATTACGGGCTTACTATTGGCAATAACTTTAGGCTTACCTACAATATTGGTTATAAAAATATTTGGGATCAGTTGCAACTTATACAATATGCTAACCCAACCTTGCCTCATTACAGTTCAAGCACAATCGCAACCGGAGCAGGCATGAGCAATTTAATCAACAGAATAAATCTTTATTATAATGTAGTAGATAATGTGGTAATGCACCTGAATTATATGCGAACAGGAAATTTAACAGGCGATGAGATGCTAGCCCTCAATATTCCAAAAAATAAAGCAAGCATAATTTTGGAATGCAGCATGCCCAAACAATTTAAAGTTTGGAACAGGTGGTATTATCAATCAGAAACGCAATGGATGAATCTGACTCCCTCAGGCGATGCCGTTGCGCAAAGCATGCCGCAATTATTCCTATGTGACTTAGGAATAAGCAAGTCGGTTTTAAAAAATAAACTCTTGCTAAATGCCACCCTTCGTAATTTGTTTAATCAAGATGAGATTTACCATCCTATTGGGGCCAATATAGGCTTGCGCATGTTTGTATCGGTAATTTTTCAACTGGAAGGCATTCAACTGAAAAGAAAACAATAACGGAATTGTATTTTAGCCGCGTGAAAAAAGCAATAACAGCGCCCATATTTAAGCAAATAGCCGAAATAGCTAAAACAAGCAATGTTGAAGCCTATGTAGTTGGTGGCTATGTGCGCGATATTATTTTAAACAGGGTATCAAAAGATGTGGACGTGGTTGTGCTGGGTGATGGCATAGCCCTTGCTAAACAATTTGCCGGTATTTACGGTGAGGATGCACATTATGCATATTTTAAAAATTTTGGCACGGCAATGGTAAAAACCAAAGAGTGGGAAGTAGAATTTGTTGGCGCCAGAAAGGAGTCGTATGCAGCACACTCGCGAAAACCAGAAGTAATGCCCGGCACTTTGGCAGATGATCAGAACAGAAGAGACTTTACGATAAATGCACTGGCCATTAGTTTAAATGATGATTTTGGAACTTTGGTTGACCCTTTTAATGGGATTGATGACTTGAACCAAGGAATCATACGAACACCAACAAATCCTGATATTACCTTTAGTGATGACCCGCTGCGCATGTTGCGTGGCATCCGCTTTGCGGCACAACTGGGTTTTACTATTGCCCCTGAAACCTTTGAAGCCATTAGCCGCAACAGAGAACGTATAAAAATTATTTCAGCAGAGCGCATTAGTGAAGAACTGAATAAAATGATTTTAGCTCCTGTTCCTTCAGTAGGATTTAAACTCTTGTTTGAATGCGGACTGTTAAAATTAATTTTTCCAGAGCTGCATGCAATGCATGGCATAGAAACGAAAGAAGGTAAAGCCCATAAAGACAACTTTTATCACACCTTACAAGTACTTGATAATTTAAGCACCGAAAGCAATGACCTTTGGCTTAGGTGGGCTGCTATTCTGCATGATATTGCTAAACCTGTAACCAAAAGATTTGAGGCCGGCAGTGGTTGGACTTTTCATGGGCATGAAGACAAAGGAGGCCGAATGGTATCTGGTATTTTCAGGCGACTCAAGCTTCCGCTGAATGAGAAAATGAAATTTGTAGAGAAAATTGTTTTTATGCATCACCGCCCAAAAGCATTAGCAGAAGATGGCGTTACAGATTCTGCTATTAGAAGATTGATTGTAGATGCAGGTGAAGATATTGATGACTTGTTTATGTTTTGCCGTGCAGATATGACCTCCAAAAATCATCACAAGCTGGAGTTATACCGGAAGCGACTTAAAGAAGTGGAGCATATGTTGGCTGATGTAACAGAGCGTGATGCGCTTCGTAACTGGCAACCTCCGGTAACAGGTGAAGATATCATGAAAACTTTTGGAATAGGACCATCAAAAGAAGTGGGTTTCATTAAAACAGAAATCCGAGAACAGATTCTGGAAGGACAAATTGCCAATACCAAAGAAGCAGCAGTAAACTTTATGCTTGAGCTGGGAAAAAAATATGGCCTTACCCCAATTAAATAAATAACCTTATTTTTGAGATGATGATGCAACTATCTGGCATATTCAAACATTCCGTTTGGGCTTTAATCCTAACCCTTACGCTTAGCTTAGGCCTCTCCTCCTGCTCGGAAGATAATCCGGATGATGACTCCGTTAATATTTTTAGTGTAACTGATGATATTCAGCTGGGCAAACAAACCGTTGCTGAGATTGAAAAAAATCCGCAGGAATATCCCATCCTTAGCGAAACACAATATCCTGTAGCTTATGGTCATTTAAGGCGCATTACCAAAACCATACTTGATGGTGGTAAAGTTTTTTATAAGGATAAGTTTGAATGGCAAACCAAGATTATAAAGAATGACAAGGTGCTCAATGCCTTTTGCACACCGGGCGGCTATATTTATGTGTATACCGGCCTCATTAAGTTTCTTGACAATGAAACACAACTGGCGGGTGTAATGGGGCATGAAATAGCCCATGCCGACCGCAGACAC
>JBIIGU010000213.1:0-3244 GCA_044236275.1 Bacteroidia bacterium
CGGATTCTTATATAAATGATTTGCCTAATAGAGAGGGCTTTATCTATAAAAAGAATTCTAAAGACGGGAAAAAGGGTGAACTTCGGAAAAAGCTGGCTGACGAGGAAAAGCGCAAAATGGATATACTGGTTGCAGCCGCGCTAACATTTGATGACTATAACCGACTCATGCAGCAGAAAAATTATTATGATTTTTCTGATATGATTGGTTGGGTTATTCACGCTTTTTCAGGTTCTTCAGACATGCTTCTGCGTTATCAGGAAAAGTACTTGTATTATTTGGTTGATGAGTTTCAGGATACCAGTGGTTCTCAAAACCAGCTGTTGGATTTACTGCTGTCATACTGGAATAGTCCGAATATTTTTTGTGTAGGTGATGATGACCAATCTATCTTTCGTTTTCAGGGAGCCAACGTAGAAAATATACATCATTTTATAACGAAATACAGTCCGAATAAAGTTACGCTCACTAGCAATTACAGAAGCAGTCAGCATATTCTGGATACAGCCAATGGACTCATTAAACTAAATCAGATACGTATTGAACCGGATAAGCAATTGCTTGCTCAAAACACCAGATTTGCAAACTCGGCTGTGTATCCGCAAATAAGGTCGTATTTTAATCAATCGCATGAAACAGCTGCCATAGCCAATGAGATTATTGATTTAAAAAATCAGGGTGTGGCGCTTAATGAAATAGCTGTTTTATACCGAAATCACAAACAAGCTGAAGAGATTTTAAAATATTTTCAGGAAAAAAAGATACCATTTCACATCAAGCGAAAAGCCAATGTGTTAGTGGAAATATTTGTTCAGAAGATTGTTCATGTACTCAAATACCTCACTGCTGAGTCGGTGAAGGCGCATAGCGGTGAAATCTATATATACGAAATGCTTCACTTTGATTTTTTTGCCCTCTCACCCCTCGATATAGCAAAGATCTCAGTTGAGGTTTATAAACAAAATTTTAATGAACGTGCTACATCTTGGCGAGAGCAACTTGCTAAAACCGATAAGCAGGCAGAATTATTTTCAACCCCAAAACAAAACCTTAAAAAGGCCTCTGATTTAATTGAAGGATGGATAAAAAATCAGAACAATATTACCTTACAGCAATTAATTGAAAAGGTAATTACTGAAAGCGGAATGCTTTTATCAGCGCTATCCTCAGCCGACAGGGTTTGGCAAATGCAGCTGCTTCAAACATTCTTTGATTTTGTTAAGCAGGAATGCGAGAGGAATCCACATCTAAAATTAAAACAGTTAATTGAAACGATTGAGTTGATGGAAAAAGAAGGTGTTTCATTACCTGCGCAGCAGGTTAGTTATGCACCGGATGGCGTTCAGTTTATTACTGCGCATTCATCAAAAGGACTCGAATTTGAATATGTTTATCTCATCGGATGCAACAAATCAAATTGGGATCAAAGTAAGAGCAGAAATGAGTTTTCCTTGCCTGACACCCTTTTTTCAATCCACTCAGAGGATTCTTCTGATGAAAATAGGCGCTTATTTTATGTAGCTCTAACAAGGGCTAAGCAGTTTTTAACAATATCATTCCTTCAACACGACAACAATGGCAAAGAGCTAGAAAAAAGCAGGCATGTAGCTGAGCTTGAAAACGAAACAGAAATTAAAGCCATTGCTTCATTTGCAACTGATGAACAGCTGGTTGATTTAAAATTGAATGTATTTAAGTCGGTCGAAGTAGTTCCTGCTCTCAATCTTTTTGATCATGCGCTGGTAGATCAGATTTTAGAAAAGTATTCTCTATCGGTAACGCATCTCAATAATTATCTGCGTTGTCCTACCGCTTTTTACTTTAATAACCTCATACGTGTTCCTGCGCCAATGAGTGCCAGTATGACTTTTGGAAGTGCCATACACTATGCGCTAGAGCGCCTTTTTAAGAATATGAATAACCATGAGCAAAAGCAATTTGCTCCTGTTGAAGAAGTTATAAAAGATTTTAGCTGGTACATGCGCAGAAATAGAGAAGCTTTTACCGATAGTGAGTTTAAAAGAAGAATGGAATATGCCGAAGACTTTCTGCCAAAATATTATCTGCTTTATATTCATGATTGGAATAAAGTGACAAGTGTTGAAAGAAGTTACCGAAATGTGGTTGTTGAAGGTGTCCCAATTAACGGTAAGTTGGATAAGTTGGAATTTGATGGCAACCTTGTAAATGTGGTTGATTATAAAACCGGTCAGTTTAAGAACGCATCCAAGAAGTTTAACCGACCCGATAAGGAAAAGGTAGAAGATGCTAAGGAGAAAGGTAAGGCAATCTCATTCGAGGATGAGCATGGAGGAGACTATTGGAGACAAGCAGTTTTCTATAAACTTCTGCTTGACTATGATAAGGGTAAAAATTGGGAAATGAAATCGGCCGAGTTTGATTTTGTTGAGCCGGATAAAACGTCAGGAGAGTTCTTAAAGCAGCATGTTGCAATAACACACGAGGATACTATAGTGGTTAAGCACCAGATTCTAGATTCATACAAACGTATTATGAATAAGGATTTTGAGGTTGGATGTATGAAGGATGATTGCCGTTGGTGCAATTTTATGAGAGGATATGCGTCTGCCCGAAATACAAATCCGGATATTGCAAACGAAACAGATGAAAGTGCAAATGTCTAGGCTAAGAAATCATGAAAATCTTGCTCGAGTGTAAGAAAAAGCTCAAGAAATATTTTATACTCAGCTTTGATAACTATATGCTCTCTGGTTACCCTGTCGCGCAAATACTCTAAAGCAAAATTGGTCATACGCTCAATTTCATTTTCATGAGCTTTTACCTTGTGGCGCAATTCATCAATGACTTCGCGTTGGCGAATAAACTGATTTTGAAATTGTTCAACTTTTGGCATCAACAACTTGGGCGGCTTCGATTTCACAAAATCAGAAATTTCTGATTCCATCACCTGCAGTTGCGCTTTATAGAATGTAAGGTGTTTCAGCCATGTCAGATGTTCGGTTTCTAATGTAGTTGCAGAAGAATATGTCATGGTTTCCATAATAGTATTATCTGATTATAAAGGTAGTAAAATTTTCCAAAGTTGCACCATTGATAACATGCAACTTCTATCCTAACGCGCGTTAGAATAGCTATTTATTCTTTCTAGATGAAATATTTATTAAATTGGAAATCAATTATATACAATTTTACAAAAAGAATTTTTATTCCGCTTCATTCGGTTACATTTGCACCAAAAAAATGATATAAATCACTCATAAAA
>JBIIGU010000084.1:0-5374 GCA_044236275.1 Bacteroidia bacterium
GTAAATCCGTAGCTCAGCGCTCTTTCAGCTGTGATTGGCCCGGTATTTATTACGCGGTCAACAAATATTCTGTTTCTTTCCAGCAGGTTGCTAAACTCATCAAATATTTTAGGAAAGTCCCGAAGGAATTCTTTTATTTTTTTGATGGCCTCATCATTAAAGTCTCTTTCCATGCCGCCAATTCTACCGATATTGGTAGTTAGGCGGGCACCGCATATCTGCTCAAAAATGTCATAAATTTTCTCACGCCACTGAAAAACATAGGTAAAACCTGTAAGGGCACCAGTATCTACACCAACTACGGCATTGCAAACCAAATGATCTGCTATACGTGCCAGTTCCATTATTATTACTCGCATGTATTGAGCCCGCTTTGGAATATCTACACCAATGAGTTTCTCCACGGTCATGTGCCAGCCCATATTATTAATAGGAGAGGAGCAATAGTTTAGCCTGTCGGTTAATGTGGTAATCTGGTAATAAGGCCTGCGCTCTGCAATTTTTTCAAAAGCACGGTGAATGTAGCCTACTGTTTGCTCGGCATCTACCACAATTTCACCATCCATTTTAAGGATATTTTGGAAAATGCCATGTGTGGCAGGGTGTGTAGGACCCAAATTGAGCGTGGTATACTCTGGCTCTTCTATTTGTTCTATGCTTTTATCGTCAAATTCGTTCATGAAACTGATGGATTTTATCTGCCGAAGTATTTGTCATCTTTATCTGTTCTTGTTCCGTCTTCCAGCGGAAACTCTTTGCGCAGCGGGAAGTAATCCATTTCATCAACGTTAAGTATCCGTTGAAGATTCGGATGTCCTGTAAACTGAATGCCATAATAATCATATGTTTCTCGCTCCATCCAGTTTGCGGAAGGGAATATATCTGTAAGCGAAGGCACCTCTGGTTTAGAAATTGGAACAAAACACTTTAAGCGTATTCGGAAGTTATTGGGCATACTTTGCATGTGGTAAATGGCACAGAGTTCTTTGCCTGGCACCTGAGGGAAATGACTGCCACAGATATCAGTTAAGAAATGTGCGTTAATTACCGGATGCTTTTTTAGCCAACCAACAACGGAGGTAATAGATGAAACTTCTACCACCACAGTAAGCATACCATAAGGCTCATCGGTTGATAAGATGGCATCACTAAATTGCTTGTAAAGTTCTTCTGATACGTATGAATTTGTTATTTCTGCCATATTTATTGGATGCCGTATGAACCTAACATTACTTTATATTCATTTGAATTTCTTCTTCTCAGCGATTCATTCTTTACCAGTTCTTGTATCTGCATAAATCCGTCAAGAATTTGTTCAGGTCTTGGTGGGCAGCCCGGCACATACACATCAACAGGGATTACCTTATCAATACCCTGCAATACAGAGTATGTATCGAAAATACCTCCGCTTGAGGCGCAAGCACCTACAGAGATAACCCAACGTGGCTCAGCCATTTGAAGGTAAACCTGACGCAGCACCGGACCCATTTTTTTGGCAATGGTTCCTGCTACAATAAGTAAATCGGCTTGGCGGGGAGAGAAACTGATTCGCTCTGCCCCAAAGCGAGCCAAATCATAATTAGAGCCCATGGTAGCCATAAACTCAATTCCGCAGCAGGAAGTAGCAAAAGGCAGTGGCCAGATAGAGTTTGCCCTAGCTAAACCTATTGCTTTTTCGAGAGAGGTAGCAAAAAAGCCTGGCCCTTCTAATCCGGCAGGCATTTCTGCTATGGTAATTTCTTTTGACATATGCTCAGCTTATCGATATTAATATTATTCCCATTTAAGGGCCCCTTTTTTAATAATGTATACGAAACCAATGAGTAAGGTGCCGATGAAAAGCAGCATCTCAACAAAGCCGATTGCACCTAATGCTTTAAAATTTACTGCCCAAGGATACATGAAAATAACTTCCACATCAAACATTACAAACAAGATAGCAGTTAAAAAATATTTTATAGAAAATGGAAGGCGTGCGTTTCCAACGCTTTCAATTCCGCATTCAAAATTTTCGAGTTTGTCTGATGTTTTGCGCCTTGGTCCAACATAGTGTGTAACCAGCATGGTGGTAAGCACAAAACCTGCTGCTACCGAAAATTGAATAACGAGAGCTATATAATCTATTGTTGAGGACATGAATACTTGTTTTTAGAGGCGTGCAAACTTACATAAATAATTGATTTTCTCATATGGATTTACCCACATTCAGCAGCAGTCTAAACCGCTTAAGATGAGATAGAATTACGAACCCTTTCAAAAAATTCGCGAATAGCAATTCTGGGTTCCATATTTTGAACTTTAATCTGCTTTAAAATTTCAATAGCACCTAAAATGTGGGTTAGTTTTTCCCCTTCATCATCACCCTCAACGGTAATTTCAGTTTCAAGGCCCTCAAGCATCTGTTGCTCTGCCTTTTCGCATTGCTCAAGGGTATACGTTTCAACCAATTTTTTTATTACAGGTAGTTTCATCTTTCTCAGTGAATGATTTTTTGAATAAGTGCTTCTACGCCTTCTTCTTTGGCTGTAGTATCTGCTCCTACCAACTGCCCGTTTTTAAATACGGCAAAGAATGGCAAATTGCTAACTCCTGCCAATTTCCTCGCGACAGGGTTTTCCTCGGCATTGATATCCAGGAATAGAACGTTTTTAAAATCATCACGTTCGGCCATTTTTTTATACTTAGGCGCAAACAACCTGCAGGTGCCGCACCATCCTGCAAAAAATTTAACCACTACTTTGTCATTTTTTTCAAGGTATTGCCCCAAGTCAGCGTCTGTTGCTAGAATAACCATTTTATTTTTGATTTTAAATATAGACACAAAAAAACGAGAATTGTTTGCAAATAAAAAGCCCCACGATTTCTTCAGGGGGCTTCTCAAATATTGTTAAGTTTCGTTAAGGCTTAAATGGTACCATTGACTGAAGATTTAAACCTATACCGGCTGTAAGCATATTGTATTCTGCAAAAGTATAATCAGCATGAAGGGTTAACAGAAATAATTTTATTCTGGCGCCAAAAGTTGCGCGGAAGCCACTGATATTTCCGCTGATTTTAACTGGGTCTTTCTCGGTTAAATCTACTCTTTTTTTAGTTGGAATATTAGGGTCGAAATCTGCTTCTCCGGGCATGATGAATTGCGTAATCGGATATTGGCCTTCAACTGTTAAGTTGGTCTTGGCGTGTTGATAACCAAAACCGGCATAAGGTGTAAAGAAGAGCAACTTGGCTGATACCAGTAACTGAGCATTCCATGCTGTAGAGTTAAGAGTTACTTGCTGGGTAGAAGTTGGTTTGGCATTTTTGTTAATAATATTTCCATTAGCAGAAGCGCTGCCATAAGGCGCATCAGGTTGCAATTCATCCAATGCCAATGTTGAATTCAATTGGGTATATCCGAAAAAACCTGCAATATCCCATATTTTTTGTTCTTTAATAACTGGTATCCATTGCTTGATATCATGCTTAATGCCAAAACCCCATAAGCCAACTTCAAACTGTTCTTGTTTGATTTTAGGGACAAATCGAATTAAAATCTCGGTATTCTTGTATATTCCAATTGCAAAATTGGCAGTTGGCGCACCGAATAAATTAATACCCATGCCTGCCGGCATCCGAAAGCTGGCCAATGCTGTGTCTTGGCTGTATGGGTTTTGGGCACCAGGATTTAGTGAATCAAAAAGTTTCCATTGTGGGTTAGGTAAATTAATATCTAACATAGGCGCATCCTGCTCTTTGTTGGAGCCAAAAACGGTAGGTCCGGTTGTTATATTCTCTTGAGGTTTTAACACGCTCAGTCCGCTTAAAGCAAACGAAAGATCACTTGTTGGTGCCATGGCGAGGTTAAACGATACGGTAACATCAAAACCACCTGTTCCGTGCGGGCGGGCAGTATTGTACCAACCATTGTTTAAAGAGGAACCGAATGACTTGAGTAATGGACTGAAATAACCATTGAGTAAAATGTTGGCATCAGAAACACCACCCTTTAATAAGTTTGATGCATCGCTTTGCGCTGTGGCATACTGGCTCGCACAAAACAGTATTATTACTAGTGCAACTTTAGATAATAAGCGTTTTTTCATGGCTGTAATTAATTTTTGTGATTTATATGCCCAAATGTAAACCTAGTTTTCAATTATTCATATCAATTTTATGAAATACGTATAAATGCGTGTATGATTTCCATCATACTTTTACCTTTCAATATTTATTGTGTTATTCGCATACTTAATTCAATCACGCATACATGGCATTCAGAGAAACGGGTTCTAAAATCATTATTAAAACTAAAGAACAGATTGAAGGCATAAGGCTAAGTTCGCAACTTGCTGCAAATACCCTTATAGCTGTTGCTCCTTTTGTAAAAGCAGGAGTGAGCACAGGATATTTAAACCAGATTTGTGCTGAATTTATGCGCGATAACGGAGCAAAGCCAGCAACCCTTGGTTATCATGGTTATCCAAAAGAGAGTTGTATTTCGGTAAATGATGTGATTTGCCATGGTATACCCGGACCATATGAGTTGAGAGATGGCGATATTGTGAATATTGATGTTACCACCATACTCAACGGCTTTTATGGAGATACAAGCAAGATGTATGAAGTGGGAGAAGTTTCAGCTCACGCAAAAAAACTAATTCAGGTAACGCGTGAGTGCTTGCGTATTGGGATTGAACAAAGTGTTTCAGGAAATCATCTTGGCAATATCGGTTATCATATTAATAAACATGCAGTAGCTAATGGCTATTCCACTGTTTATGAGTTTTGCGGGCATGGTATTGGCCTTAAGTTTCATGAAGAACCGGAGGTCTGTCATATAGATGAAAAGGACGCTGGCCCCATTCTAAAGGCCGGGATGATTTTTACAATTGAGCCTATGATTAACGCAGGTAAGGCCAGAGCAAAGGTGGATAAAAAAGATGGTTGGACTGCTCGCACCATTGACGGGAAACTATCCGCGCAGTTTGAACACACCATCTTGGTTACTGATGGAGTAGCGGATGTTCTTACAGACGTTGATGGCAGCTTTTAATAAAAAAGCCCTGCACGAGGCAAGGCTTTTATCTAACTTGTTTAAACAATATTAAAATTCTTTTACTACCGAAACTTTAAAGTTTATGGTAACATTCAGGTTCAGGTCTGGCTTGGATACTTTCTTACCACCAAATGTGTTCAACTTGATAATAAAAGCTATTTTAGATGCTGCCATATAAGGCTGAAGGTTGGTTGGCGGATTGCTCCAGAAATTATATGTTCCGTCAGATAATGTTTTTTCGGAGTACGTGGCTACAATCTTTTTACGACCAGCATCTGCATTGGGTTTGCCGTTGGTGATATCAATTGTAGTGTTATTAAGTCCGGGAGCGGCAAA
>JBIIGU010000042.1:0-6957 GCA_044236275.1 Bacteroidia bacterium
GTCAGGTATTTCCAAGGTTAAGCCTAGTAGTTCAACTTTTTGTATATCACTAACACTTAGAACAGGGTCAATTGTTTTTAACAGGCTGTCTGCATTTGGAAACACCTCTCCAGATAGCTCAATATTCCCATCAATTGTTTTGGCGGGAATTTTAAAAGGTATTGAGTAAAAAGTTTCCTTGTTTACTTCAAGATTTGGTTTCTTTGGAAGCAAGTCTTCTTTATCGCAGGAAACAAAAAGAAAAAGTAGTGTTGCACTTATGCAGATTGAAGGCAATTTGCGAATCAGCTGCATGGGTTGTAGGGTTTTCATGGCTGTTTATATTAGGTTTTTTTCTTAAAAGGTTAATATCAAATATAAGATAATAATTTACATTACAAACAGTTAAGAAAAAATGCTTACTCCTTTGAATGAATACAAGGCAGCAGGTTGGAGTAAAAAATAAACTCCACCCGGTTTCTGCCTGATGGTGAATTTTGTGCCGGTTTAATGGTTGCTCCTTTAGATGCCGGGATAATGCGTTGCTGGCTTATGCCATATTCAGTGCACAATTGCTCTGCTAAAGTTCTAGCTTTTATAAAGCCTAGGTCATTCAGGTTTACTATCTTTTCCTTTGTGTGGTTAAACGTATCAGTATGAGCAACAATCAGAAGTTGAAGATCTGTGTTTTTTAAAAGGATTTCTTTAACCCTCAAAAGTGTGTTCTGAGTTCTAATATCAGGTTTTATGGGGTTTGATGCAAAAAGAGCCCTGTCGTTAATTTCTAAAATTATTTGAGTGCAATTGGTGCGGCTCATATAATCTGCAGGAGAAAAATCTTTAAACTCATTAAAAACAAATTGTGCAAGCGCCCTGAACGATTCCGCCTCTTGTTCTTTTCTGGATTTCATATCCATTAAGCTGGCTTCTCTTTCCTTCAATTGCTTTTCTTTTGCATTTAATGAATCCTCTTTTTCTTGCAGCCTTAAATTCAATGCTTGTTCTGTTGTGGCATTTTTATGCTCAAGGTATTCTTTCTCGTCAAGTAATTTTCTGATGCGGTTTTCCTGAGCAAGGCTATCTGCCCGCAATCGTTTATTTTCATCTGTAAATTGCTGATTTAACCTACTACTTAAGCAACCTGTGAGCGGAATAAGGCTAAACAACACCATAAATAATCTAAGCAGCATAGTGGGCAAAAATAGAATTTTTATACCTAGTAGCTAAAAACGTTTTACACAGACAAGGCATAAAAACTCAAGCTTAAGTATCGATTATTCAAAACAACGGCTATTTTCGTAACCAAACATGCTTAAATATGTCGGAGCAAAAAAGAATATATTTAGATAATGCGGCTACAACACCCATAGATCCTGAAGTGATTGAAGCCATGTTGCCACTAATGAAAGAGCATTTCGGTAATCCATCTTCCACTCACGCTCATGGCAGGGTGGTGCGCACATATATAGAGGAATCACGCAAAACAGTTGCAAAATTGCTAGGCTGCACCCCTGGTGAAATCTTTTTTACTTCTGGCGGCACTGAGGCAGATAATATGGCCATCAGAAAATCTGTTGAATGTTTGGGTGTAAAGCACATTATCACTTCTCCGATTGAGCACCATGCAGTTTTGCATACTATAGAGGAGTTGAACCATTCAGGTAAGGTAGCAATGCATTTGGTTAAACTTACAGATAAAGGCTATGTAGATATGAATGATCTTGAATTGCTTTTGCAGCAAAATCCACATGCATTGGTTTCTTTAATGCATGCCAATAATGAAATAGGCAATATGATTGATATTGATGCGGTGGGAGAGGTGTGTAAAAAATATAATGCCATTTTTCATTGCGATACGGTGCAAACCATAGGTCATTATGTCTTTGATTTAGGTAAGCAGCATATTCATTTCCTGGCGTGCGCGGCCCATAAATTTAACGGGCCTAAAGGTGTTGGATTTATTTATATTAATGCTGAAACAAAAATTGAATCATTTATAACTGGGGGTGCTCAGGAACGCAATATGCGCGGTGGCACAGAAAACGTAATTGGTATTGTTGGTTTAGCAAAAGCCCTAGAGATAAGCTACCGTGATTTAGATAAAGACCGGAAACATATCAGTTCCTTAAAGCAATACATGAAAGAGAAGTTGATGGCCGAAATACCCGGAGTAGCATTTAATGGCGACCCTGATGGAAATGCCTCCTACACTGTTCTCAATACCTCTTTCCCGCCAAGCCCAATATCTGAAATGATGTTATTTAAGTT
This sequence comes from Bacteroidia bacterium, assembly GCA_044236275.1. Taxonomy (GTDB): domain Bacteria; phylum Bacteroidota; class Bacteroidia; order UKL13-3; family UKL13-3; genus JAJTFA01. The sequence continues at coordinate 2,248 of JBIIGU010000042.1, forward strand.
AGATATTGCAGGCATATCAGCATCTGGTGGCAGCGCCTGTTCTTCCGGTTCAAATGTGGGTTCTCACGTGCTTAAAGCTATCGGTGCTACTCCGGAAAGAGTTGCCGTACGATTCTCTTTCGGGAAATTTAACACCAAGGAAGATATTGATTATACCATTAGCCAATTAAAACAAATGTTGAAAATAGACTTAGCCACTTTATAAATTTATAATTATGAAAACCCTATCATTTATTGCTTCCATCTGCTCAATTACTTTTCCGTTTATTGCACAAAGCCAAGATGCACCGCCTGCTGCAGGATGGAAAAACGAGTTGCAAACCGGTATTAATTTTAACCAATCCAGCTTTAGCAGCAATTGGAAAGCCGGTGGTGTAAATGCTATTGCCATTAGCGGATTTATTAATGGTAAAGCAGAACTGAAACAAGAAACTTATAGCTGGACGAATGATTTACAGTTGTTGTATGGCAATGTGCAAAATGAAACGCAGGGGCTCAGAAAAACGGCCGACCGTATATTTTTTGATAGCCGGTATGGTTATAAAGTAAGCAAGCATTGGAGCGCATTTGCTTCGGTAAACTTTCAAACCCAGTTTGATGCAGGCTATGAGTATGTAAAAGAAAAGGATGCAGCCGGAAAGGAAACGGGGGTAGAAACAGCAACTCGTATATCAGGATTTATGTCGCCCGGATACTTGACCCAGGCCTTGGGTATGGAATATAAGCCGGTTGATTATTTCTCTGCCCAGTTTGGTGTGGGTGCATTGCGTCAGTCTTTTGTGCTCGATCAAACATTGTATGACGTTCAACAGAAAGATGAATTGTATGGCGTAAAGAAGGGAGACAAGATGCGCAACCAAATTGTGTTTCAGTTTGTAGCAAATTTTGATAAGGAAATTATGAAAAATCTGGTTCTTAAAGCCAGGTATATGGGAATTGCCGATTATGAAAAGCTAAACGGACAAGGTATCGTGCATAGGCTTGATGCAAACATTACAGCCAAAGTAAATAAGTACATTAATGTAAATTTAGCAGGCGTATTGTTGTATGACGCTGACCAAGATGCAGATCTACAATACTCTCAGGTAATGGCTTTGGGCATATTATATACATTTGGTGGCAGCAATTAGTCTGCAGCCCTGTTGATATTTAAATTTTCTGCACCCGCATGCATAGCCTAATTTCGCTATGTGAATTATCTTGATGAATTAAATGACCCACAGCGTGATGCGGTTGTTAATACCGATGGTCCTGTAATTATTATTGCAGGTGCAGGCTCGGGTAAAACCCGTGTGCTAACCTACCGCATTGCATATCTGATTAAAAGCGGCACAGATCCCTTTAATATTCTTGCACTCACTTTTACCAATAAAGCTGCAAAAGAAATGCGTGAGCGCATTTATCATGTGGCAGGTGCAGAAGCACGCAATTTGTGGATGGGTACCTTTCACTCCATATTTGCGCGTATACTAAGGATTGAAGCAGATAAAATAGGTTATCCCAGAAACTTTACCATTTATGATACTGATGATGCCAAAAGCCTTATTAAATCTATTGTGAATGAAATGAAGCTGAATGATAAGGTGTATAAACCTGCTCTCATTTCCTCTCGTATTTCTGCTGCTAAAAATTCCATGTTAACTGCTGCAGATTATGCAGCAGACAGTGACAATATATCCTATGATGAAAGTTCAGGCAGGCCAAAATTTGCAGAAATATTTGCAGCTTATGAGGCCCGTTGTTTCAGAGCAGGAGCAATGGATTTTGATGATTTACTCATTAAAACCTATCATCTGCTCAATACACATCCGGAGGTTACAAACAAGTACCAGCATATGTTTCGATACATTTTGGTAGATGAGTTTCAGGATACAAACGGAGTGCAGTATTCCATTGTAAAAAAGCTTGCAAATGTGCACCAAAATATCACCGTTGTGGGCGATGATGCACAAAGCATTTATGCCTTTAGAGGTGCCACCATTAAAAACATTTTGAATTTTCATAAGGATTTCCCGGATACACGTGTTTATAGGCTTGAGCAAAATTATCGCTCAACCCAAACCATCGTAAATGCAGCCAATTCGGTTATTAAACAAAACAAGGAACAACTTGATAAAAAGGTTTGGACCCAAAATGAAATAGGCGATAGAATAAAAGTGTTTCGTGCATTAACCGATAATGAGGAGGGTAAGGTTGTTGCCTCATCCATTTTTCAAGAGAAAATGAACAGCCATTGCTTTAATCATGAATTTGCTATTCTCTATAGAACCAATGCACAGAGTCGTGCAATAGAAGAGGCATTGCGTAAAATTAATATTCCGTATAAAATTTATGGAGGCTTATCTTTTTATCAGCGCAAGGAGATAAAAGATTTGATTGCTTATTTCAGGGTTACCATTAATCCAACAGACGAAGAAGCACTGAAGCGGATTATCAATTATCCTGCAAGAGGCATAGGTAAAACTACTGTTGATCACCTAACGGTATTGGCCAATGAGCATAATAAGAGTTGGTGGGATATAATGAATGATGCCCACCAATATGGAATAAAGGCGGCAGCCTCGCTTGCAGATTTTGTGATGATGATTAAAAGTTTTCAGGCCATGCTGGATCGAAATGCCTATGATGTAGCCATGCATATCGCCAAGCAAAGTACCATTTTGAAAACGCTTTATGAAGACAAGACGGTTGAGGGTATTGCGCGTTATGAAAACCTAGAAGAACTGCTCAATGGTTTAAAAGAATTTAGTATAGATGAACCTATTGATGATGATGGAGTGGTTAGGGTAAGAACTTTGCCTGAATACATGCAGGATATTGCACTCCTTACCGATGCCGACAGGGAAGATGAAAGCGATTATGATAAGGTAAGTCTGATGACAATACACGCTTCAAAAGGCTTAGAATTCAAGTATGTTTATATTGTTGGTTTAGAGGAAAATTTGTTCCCTTCCCAGCTGTCTTTAAACAGCAGAAATGAATTGGAAGAGGAACGCAGGCTTTTTTATGTGGCTTTAACACGAGCCATGAAAAAGTTGCACCTGTCTTTTGCAACCTCACGATTTAAATTCGGTACAATGATACATAGTGAGCCCAGCAGATTTCTTCAGGAAATTGATCCGCAGTTCCTAATCATGGAAGGAATGTATAATAATAGGGGAAGTGAAAACAGGTCTTTTGCTGGCAGGGGTAATAGTGGTCAAACCAAAATTATATCCTCATCAACGCCAACAAAATCAAATATCAATCTACCTAAAAATTTCAAGCCTATAAATAAGGCTGCGCCTTCTTCAGTTGATCCTGACTTTGTGGGTGATGATACTTCACTTTTGCAGGCCGGTAATTTGGTTACGCATCAGCGTTTTGGTAAGGGCACTGTGCTAAGTATTGAAGGAGCAGGCGACAACAGAAAAGCACAAATTGATTTTGGAGAAGCCGGTAAGAAAATGCTGGTTTTAAAATTCGCGAAATTAAAAATCAATTGATTCAGCAGGTATCTGCTGCTTATTTTCTATCAAATTACAAGTTTATATTTGCCACCTTTATTATATAGGTATGTTAGATAAATTAATGGATGCCCAAAGAAAGGCAGACGAAGTAAAACAACGACTTGAAACCATAACAGTGGAAGGAGAGGCTGCAAATGGTTTAGTTAAGGTAAAAGCCAACGGCAACAGGATATTAAAAGATATTGTGATTGCTGATGAATTGATGACTTTTGAAAGAAAAGAAGAACTTCAAGATCTTATACTGATTGCTTGTGAAAAGGCCCTTCAGCAAGCAGAAAATGTTTCGCAGGCCGAGATGATGAAACTGATGGGAGGGATGAATCTTGGCAATCTTTTTGGCAAGTAGTTGAAAAAAGAAAACCGGACACAGGGCCCGGTTTCTTCTCTTAGCTATGAAACTACCCAAACTTGCGCCTGAGTATTACATGCAATTTATATTGCTATCATGCAGCCGTCAAAATATAAAAGGTTAAAATATCCTTAATTGCTATCTACTTGCTTAGTTAGCAGCTTTTTAAACAGAGGCAATTTCATGATTAGGTCGGTTGCGCCCTGATTACTTTTCACATAGGACTGTGCCAACTTGCCTGCCGATTTTCTTTTATCTGCATGTGCTGTGAAATCAGTTAGTAAGTTTAGCATACTTGCATTGTCTGAAACAATAAAACCACCACCAACTTTCGACAATTCCTCAGCTTCCGGAAATTTATCATGATTTAATGGGCCATAAATAACCGGCACACCGAAAGTTGCAGGCTCGAGAATATTATGTAGGCCTTTGGTGCCATAACCTCCGCCAACCAAAGCAATATCTGCACTCTTGTAAGCAGCAGCAAGCATCCCGATATTGTCCATGATTAAAACACTTACCTGTTTACCGGCATTAAAAGAAGAAAATCTTTGCGTGCCTAAGGCCTTGAACCGTTTTTCAATAGTGAGTAGTCTGGTCTCACTAATCTCATGAGGTGCAATAAGCACTTTCAATTCGCCATTCAGGTTTTTAATGGCATCTGCAAGCATTTCTTCCTCTGCTGCATAGCTGCTTCCGGCTACCAATAACAGTTTTTGTTCTTTAAACGCTTCAAGTTTATCAATAGCAGCTGCTGTAGCCGCTGTTTGTGCTACACGATCAAATCTGGTATCGCCTGCTTTTTTGCAATTTAGAATGCCATTGCTTTGCAATAGATTAACCGATTCTTCA
>JBIIGU010000214.1:0-3202 GCA_044236275.1 Bacteroidia bacterium
CCAAAATTCCTGCCAGTTCACTATCTAACGCTTTAATACATCAATCAAAAAATAATCTGTCTGGATTTTAAAATCATCCGATAAAATATAGTTAGGCTCTATAAGCTGCCAAGCACGCAATGGTGTAATGGTTTCAAACAGATCTTTTGTAAGCGTGGCTCTAATAGGCATCTCGAAACCTTTTACAATATTGCTCCATCTATATTTTATTTCCATACGGCCATCTTCGGTATGTTTTAGTTCATACTCAAATTGCGGCAAACCTGTTTTATATAAATATTGGGTGAAAAATGGCTTTAGGTTCATCCGTGTGGCCTCAGAGAAATAGTGAATCACGGTAGGCGTATTGATGACTTGTTTTTTATACCTGATTGAAAAATTTCTTAATGCCGAAAACCATAAAGTATCATTATCTACCACATTGCGCAGCGTATGCAATATCCATGTGCCTTTATAGTAAATATCATTGTCCTTACGTCCATGATAATGCACTTCAAAAGGACCAATCATCGGTTCATGATTTTCAATATTACGCTTTTGTTCTTTCAGGTACCTAAGTGCTGTTTCCTTTCCCAACATATACTCTACATAAATAGCTTCGGCATAGGTGGTAAAAGATTCATGAATCCACATATCAGCAGGGTCTGATGCTGTAATGCTGTTGCCAAACCACTCATGTGCACTTTCATGTATGATAATAAAATCAAAATCATAGCGATTATTTTCATAGTTATTCCCGTAGGCCACACAGCTTTGATGCTCCATTCCCCAGAAAGGTGTTTCAACCAATTTGTAGCCATCATCCCAGAACGGATATGCACCAAAGTGTTTTTCATAACAGGCCATCATTCCTTTCACTTGCTGAAAGTGTGCTGCTGCTTTTTCTTTGTTTTCTGTTAAAACGTAATAATCGAGCGTGAGAGGTTTATCCGTTGGTGTAAACCTTGCCTCATAAGTATCATGCAAATGGGCATAATACCCTATGTTAACACTGATATTATAACTATTGATTGTACTGCCGGTTTTCCAATTGAACTGCTTAAACCCATTGCCGACATCATGCACAGAAACCAGCCTGCCATTGGAAACACCCGTTAAATATTCAGGCACTATCAGGTGCATCTTAACACTGTCGGCCTCATCGCTCCAGTGATCTTTACAAGGCAGCCATACGCTTGCACCAATTCCTTCGCAAGCAAGGCCTACCCAATCGTTTCCGGTAGCATCTTTACTCCAAACAAATCCACCATCCCAAGGTGCTTTTTTAGCCTCATGCGGTTTGCCTGAATAATAAATTTTTAGCTTACGCAACTGATTCTTTTTCACTGTAAAACCAAAATCTATAAAAGTAAAACTGCTGTCTCGAGTATAAGGCAGATGAATATTTCCGTAAACAATACTGTCAATGTGTAGTTTCCAATGCAGATCTATTTGAAGTTTTCTGAAATCATTTTTAGAATAAAAAGTGATATCGTTATGGCCTGATATATATCTTTTATCGGGCTCTACTTTTAGTGTTATTTCATATTGCTTTACATCAATACAGGTGCGCATGGGGCTGAGTTTGCCATGCAAATAATCATAGCGGGTAAAAGATTTTTGTTGCCCATAAGCCTGAAAGCCACCATAAAAAAAAGTAAGCATCAAGAATAAAAGCGGTTTCGCATTCATTTTGCCAAATGTAATAGGAAAAAGTATAAACTTGCATCGACAAAAACCCTAATAATATTTAAAGAATATGGCTAACGGAATTTTAAAAGGCAAAACAGGAATTATTTTCGGTGCGCTCAATGATAAATCTATTGCCTGGCAGGTGGCATTAAAAGCCCATGCCGAAGGAGCCCGCTTTGTATTAACCAATGCCCCCATTGCCATGCGTATGGGCGAAATAAATAACCTGGCTGCAGCCTGTGGCGATGCAAAAATAATCCCTTGTGATGTAAGTAAAGATGAGGACATGGAAAACCTAATAAACCAATCACTCGAGATATTAGGCGGTAAAATTGATTTTGTGCTGCATTCTGTTGGCATGAGTTTAAACATAAGAAAAGGAAAAGATTATACAAACCTCGATTATAAGTTTATGCATGATACGTTAGATATTTCTTCAATCAGTTTTCATAGGCTTATGCAAAACCTTTGGAAAAAGGATGCAATGAACGAATGGGGATCAATAGTAGCTCTAACTTATATAGGTGCACAGCGTGTTTTTCCTGATTATCATGAAATGGGTGATGCAAAGTCACTACTAGAAAGCTATGCACGCAGTTTTGGTTACCGTTTTGGGAAAGAAAAGAAGGTTCGTGTAAATACCATCTCACAAAGCCCTACCATGACTACTGCTGGAAGCGGTGTAAAAGGCTTTGGAGATTTCTATGATTATGCCGAAGCACTATCTCCTCTGGGCAATGCAAGTGCTGATGAATGCGCTGATTATTGCATATCGCTGTTTAGTGATTATACGCGTAAGGTAACCATGCAAAATCTATTTCATGATGGCGGATTTAGCTTTACCGGATTTAGCTATGATGTATTTAAATTGCTCGATAAAAAAGCGGAGTAATAAGAATAAAAATCTGAAACGAAAGAGACAGATTTACTCTTCAATTTCTTTTAAAATACGCAATGCCGAAGGGAGGTAATTATTTACCCTGCTTGGCAGCACCTTTATCCAGCCCAGCGAAAGCCCTTTGTAAGTTACGGTTTGCCAGCCTTTGTCGTTAAAGATATTCGTAGGAAGACTGCCTTTTTTAAGGTACGATTGCGCTTGCTCTAAGGTAAGCTCTGTTCGAGGAATATCTGAAGATAGATTCAATGACAAAGCCAATTCATGCGCTGGAATGAGTTGATCATGTTTTAACTCACCCAAACAAATTCCAGCTTTAACCAATCTAAGAAGTCCATTTAGTTTATCATAAAGTCCGGCAAACTGAGTGGGTATAGCGATGAAATGATTGTTTAGGACATAAATCTGAAATGAATCAGACTCATTTATATAGGGCGCCAGTAATGCCTTTTGCTTGGCATTTACCATTAAAGGTTTTGTTCTGATTGCCGTTGCAGAAATGCTTTCGGTAGGTTTTCGTAAACAAACCATAAACAGACCTTCTCCTTTTACTTTATGCGGCCAAAATCTAAAACCATCATAGGCTGTTTTCTCAATAGGCCATGCTTCAGAAATGGCTATTTCCACCGGTTCAAA
>JBIIGU010000215.1:0-3161 GCA_044236275.1 Bacteroidia bacterium
CAAGTGGTAAGCCAAATCCTTTTATGTCTTCTAATGCTTCGGCATCAGTAAATCGCTCTGCAACTTCAGGAATGCGTGTGATAATCTCATTAAGGCTCTGTTTTAAATCAATTTTTTGTTTGGCAATGGTGTCGCTCAACATCCCAAAGCCAACGTTGGCTTCATTGTTACTTAAAGGGAAAATCCAGAAATACCCGGGTAGGTAGCCTTTTAAAAAATAAACCTCTAATGCATTTCCTTCTAAACCTTTAATGTTTCTGTAATATTGCCTCACCGCTCCGGAATAGTGTTTGCGGTCAACCTTCATTTTGCCAAGTTTTTTTGCAGCCACGGAGTGCGCACCATCACATGCAATAATTAAAGGGGCTGTTAATGTCTCGCCATTTTGAAGCTTAACATGGTTCATCCCATTTTCCTGATGGACATCCTTAACGGCATGATTGGTTTTTAGTGTAAGGCCTGTATGCTGATGGCAAGCATGTTGAAACAACCAGTTGTCAAAATCAAATCGCCTAATGCAATGCCCGACTTTACTGAAGCCTATTTCCAAACTTTCAAAATCAGGACTGTACAGTTTGGCTTTGGTAATATTTGTTTTAGGTGCAAACTCAAGCAAGTTTAATTCAAGTTCCGAATCAATCTGTCTGAGTATTCTCTTAGCAATAGAACTTACCGCATCCCCGCATATCTTATCCCTTGGAAATGATTCTTTATCTACCAACGCAATACGCAATCTGCTTCTTTTAAGCGTCAAGGCACATGTTGCACCTGCAGGACCTGCGCCTGTAATTATTATATCAAAATGATTAGTAGAAGCCACTGGTGGCAAAAATGAAGTAATTCCATAAAGTCGCCAAATGATTTTTGTACTTAAAATCTGAATTATCTTATGGGTACTTCAAGCTATCCGCTAATTAGGGAAAATTTATAGAGAAATTAAACCCTATCTTGTTAAAACACTCATAAATCTTATTTTTAATCCATGAAATCAATTGTAATAAGTATTTTACTGGCATTAGGCATTCAGGCCTCAGCACAGTTGTATTTTCCTCCAATAGCTGGCAACACTTGGGATACCATAAGTCCGCAGTCTTTGGGGTGGTGTACCAACAGACTTGATTCGCTTTACAAGTTGCTAGATGATAAAAATACCAAAGCCTTCATTGTACTCAAAGATGGTAAAATAGTAATAGAAAAATATTTCGATACATTCACTCGTGATTCATCATGGTATTGGGCTTCTGCGGGAAAAACCATTACCTCTGTATTGGTTGGTATAGCCCAACAAGAGGGCAAACTCAAGATTACAGATTCCACATCACAATACCTGGGCGCAGGCTGGACATCATGCCCACCTGAAAAGGAAGCTAAAATTACCATACGCAACCAATTGACCATGACCACGGGCGTTGATTATGCAGTACCCGATTGGAATTGCACAGCACCGGCTTGTCTTAAATACAAGGCAGATGCCGGCACGCAGTGGTTTTACCACAATGCCACATATCTATTATTACAAGATGTTCTTGAAGCAGCAACCGGAATTGCTTTTCAGCAATACACCCAGCAAAAATTGATATCTAGAATAGGGATGACCGGCCTTTGGTATAACGGAACCTACTATTCAAGGCCTCGCTCTATGGCACGATTCGGGCTCATGGTCTTAAACAAAGGAATCTGGAATAATGATACCATTATTCAGGATACAAATTACTACAACCAGATGCTCAACACATCACAAAATTTACATGAGTCGTATGGATATTTGTGGTGGTTAAACGGTAAGCCAACTTATCGGATGCCCGCTTCTATTCAGCTATTTAACGGGCCAATTTTTAAACCCGCACCTGCCGAATTGGTATGTGGTTTGGGTAAAGACGATCAAAAATTGTATGTATGGCCTTCAGAAAAAATGGTGATTGTAAGAATGGGAGAATCCGCTGATGCAAACAGTTTGGTTCCGCTTTCAGTCGATACATTGATTTGGCAAGAACTAAACAAACTTATGTGTAAGAATAATGTATCAGTGCCTGAGGAGATAAAAGAACAGGAAGACGAACTCAGTATTTATCCTAATCCTGCATCCGGGCAATTATTTTATCGCATACCACAGCAATTGGGTGCAGCCTCACTCAATTTGTATGATGTGCGAGGCAAATTGGTTCGTTCTGCAATTAAAGATGAGCAAGCAGTTGAAGGTGTCATTTCTCTTCATGAACTGGAGGGTGGTATTTATACCGTAAGATTACAGGCAACGAATCAAGTTTGGTATAAAAAGATTGTTATTACAAAGTAGTAAGCAAATGAAAAAAGGAATTTATAAACACTACAAAGGCAAGCTTTATAGAGTTACCGGTTTTGCCCGCCATAGTGAGACCTTAGAGGAGATGGTTATTTATGAAGCTTTATACGATTCGAAGGAATTTGGTTATGGAGCAACTTGGGTTAGGCCTAAAAAGATGTTTGAGGAGGAAGTAACTGTTGAGGGTCAAATCTATTTAAGGTTTATGTTTATTGGTGATGAATTGAATTGATTCGAATAGTCTTTTCAGTTAATTAATACATCTTTTAAGTTTATCCATTGCTGTAATTGTCGTTTTCTTTCTGTATGTTTCGCCAACATATGATGGATGAGTAGTGCACACCATTAATCTCATGCATCAACTTATTTTTAGCAATAGATGAAACTTCACAAAAACCTCATAGATGCAGTAGTAAAATCACTTCAGCTGATATTTAATGAAGGAAAGTATGCAGACAAGGTAATAGAGAAAGTGCTGCAATCTGATAAACGCTGGGGCGCAAGAGATCGTGCCTTTATAGCAGAAAACACCTATGAAATGGTTCGCTGGTGGCGGTTGATACGATTCATTGCCGGTTATAATCAAGTTAAAGAAGAGGAATTAACCTACGAATTAGGCTGGCATTTATTTGGTGTATGGCTGTTGCTTAGTGGTGAGCAATTGCCTACGTGGAAAGAGTTTGAGGAAATTGATAAGGAGCAGATTAAACACCTGAGCACACATGCATTGCATATTAGGAAAATTAAAGAATCTATTCCTGATTGGTTGGATGAACTAGGAGAAAGGGAATTGGGTAAAGATTGGGATAAAGAAATATTGGCACTTAACCATGCTGCCCCTGTAGTAATTAGGGCAAAC
>JBIIGU010000216.1:0-3156 GCA_044236275.1 Bacteroidia bacterium
AACAGGATATCAGACAATGCGCCTGCCTGCACTTCTGCATGAACATATTTCTTTTTTCTGAAATTCATTTTACTACAGGTTTATACAGAATATCCATAAACTCAATGGCTGTTACTTCCATTTTATTAACTACTCGTTCTATACGTGTGTTGAGGTAAGTATAAAAAATGTATGCAACCACACCAACTATGAGTCCGGCCGCAGAGGTAATCATCTTCACATAAATACCACTTGAGATAACACCAATGCTAATATTATCTGCCAAAGAGATATCATAAAATGCACGAATCATCCCTATTACCGTTCCAAGAAAACCAAACATTGGGGCAAGAGCTGCTATAGCAGCAAGTAAATTCACATTCTTCTCCATTTTGTATACTTCCACGCGTGCGGTATTTTCAATGGAGCTTTCAATATCGCGGATAGGAGAACCCAATCGGGACAATCCTTTATGAACAATTACGGCAAAAGGAGAACCAATGCGCTCACAGTAGGTCATAGCTCCTTTGATGTCTTCTTTATGTAGCAAATCTTTGACGTTGTTTACCAGATTTACATCAATTTTACTGGCCTTGCTAATGAATAAACTTCGTTCAATCATCAGAAAAACAGAAACCAGTGAAAGGAACAGAATAGGAACCATAATCCAACCGCCTTTTAATATCAATCCCAGCACGGATAAACCTTCTTGTTCTGTTGATACAACCTGAACGGTTGCCTGCAATAATAAATTGATCATAACTACTCTTTTATAAGCAGTTCAAGATTAGAGCAGAATAAAAAGTTATTTGTTAATAGTTCTGCACATGTGTGGAAAGCAAAAGGGCCACCCCTTTGGGCAGCCCTTTCAATTAAAGTAGCCTGAGAGCCTTGTTATTCTTTCTTTTTATCAAAGTCAATTACTATTGGTGTTGCAATTGCAATCGAAGAGTATGTACCAAATACTATACCCACCAGTAAAGCAAATGTGAATCCCTTAATAACTTCGCCTCCAAAAAGAAACAACACTAAGGTTACCATAAACACGGTTAATGAGGTAATAATAGTGCGGTTCAAGGTATTATTGAGAGCATCATTAATAACCTTTTTCTTATTATTCTCGTGGTGATGCGTGCCAAGGAATTCACGGATACGGTCGAACACAACCACTGTATCATTAATAGAGAAACCAATGATGGTTAAAACAGCTGCAATAAAGTTTTGGTCAACCTCCATGGTAAAAGGAAGTATTCCATCAAGCAGTGAATAAAAACTCATCATCATTAACACGTCATGCGCTAAAGCAATGGTTGCACCAAGAGCATATTGCCATTTGCGGAAACGAATGAGTATATACAACCCTATTCCAAATAACGCAATAATAGCTGCCCAAATAGATGCTACTTTAATATCATTGGCAATTGTAGGGCCAACTTTTGCTGAACTCAATATTTCAGCATTACCCAACTTGGCTAAACCTTCTTTTACCTTTGCTTCTACCATATCACTGGCACCTTCTGATGTTTCATTAATCAGATAAGTTGTGGTTACCTTGTATTTGTTACCTGTTCCAAAAGTTTTTACTTCAGGTGCATTCCCATCTAGGAACGGGGTTAATTGCTCCCTTACTTCAGCTCCTGATATTGGATTTTCAAATTGAACGACATAAGTCCATCCACCCTTAAAATCAACACCAAGGCTAAATCCTTTTGTAAACATTGATATTAATCCTGCAATAATTATTGTTGATGAGAATATGTAGAACAATTTTCGCTTGCCAACCCAATCATAATTAATGTTTTGAAATGCTTTTTCAGAAAATGATCTAGCATATTTCACAATCTGTCCTTTTTCAATTCTCCATTCAGTCAATACCCTTGAGAGCAAAACTGCAGTAAACATTGAGGAAAGAATTCCAATTATTAAAGTTATCGCAAATCCCTGAACAGGACCTGTGCCGAACGCATATAAAACGAAACCGGCAAGCAATGTTGTTAGGTTTGCATCTATGATAGATGAATTGGCATGAGCATATCCATCTGCCACAGCATTTTTTATACTGCGTGCATTTTGTAGCTCGTCTTTTACACGTTCATTTATAAGCACATTGGCATCCACAGCCATACCTATGGTTAATACAATACCTGCTATACCTGGCAGTGTTAGTGCAGCTCCCAAAGATGCGAGAACTCCGATAATAAAGAATACGTTAATTAATACTGAGATGTCTGCGATGTATCCTGAGTTATTATAATAAACAACCATAAAAATCAAGATTACGATGGTAGCAATGACCATTGACCATAATCCCTGACTTATAGCTTCAGCACCCAAAGTAGGACCCACAACAGCTTCTTCTACAATGCGGGTTGGTGCAGGTAATTTTCCTGATTTAAGAATATTTGCTAAGTCGGCAGCTTCTTCGTTGGTAAAGCTTCCGGTGATAGATGAGCGGCCATTGGGTATTTCATTTTGAACAGTTGGTGCAGAATAAACTACATCATCCAATACTATAGCAATGCTCTTACCGATATTTTGTTTGGTGAGGTTTTTCCAGATGCGGGCACCTTCAGCATTCATATTCATTGCCACTTCGATATCTCCTGATTGGGAAATATCTCTTCTTGCGTCTGTAATCTTATCGCCTTCCAAAGACGGGTTGCCATCTTTACCGGCTTTTACCGCATGCAATACCACAGCTTCGTTATTATTTCCGAATCCTTTATAAGCCCAGAAGAATTTTATGGTTGAAGGGAGCACAGCCTTAACCTCAAAACGGTTAAGCATGGCATTAATTTTAGCCGTATCTTTAACCATTGAAATTCCACAAGCCGAGCCTTTAGCAATAAGCATATTGTTCTCATCGGCATAAGGGCGCAAGTAAGCGAACAATGGATTTTCGGCAGAGAATTCCTCAAATGTCTTTTCCTTGTTTGCAGTATCTTTTTTGGTTGAGTCGGGTTTAATAGCGCTTGGCTTGGCCAACCCAGCAAGAGCACTTGCAGCAGTATCGGCTTTGGCTGAGTCAGATTTTGTAACTACTTCTGATTTCATCACCTTAGCCAAAATATCATTGGCAGAAGAGAGGTGTTTAAAAGCTTCAGCATTGTCATAGGTTTCCCAGAATTCAAGTTTGGCGCTTCCTTGCAATAATTTGCGTACACGTGTAGGATTATC
>JBIIGU010000217.1:0-3146 GCA_044236275.1 Bacteroidia bacterium
GATTGAAGGCATCCAAAACTACCTGCTGATTTTTACGCGGTTCAATTGTGCCTACACATAAAATATACTTGGAACGCTGAAGGCCATATTTCTCGAGTACCAACATTTGAATTTGCTCGGCAGAATTTATTCTGAAAATAGGATCACAATCTTGATAAATGGTTGTAATTTTATCCTGAGGTGCAGATAGAAAGGAATGAACATCAGCTGCAGTTTGGTTGCTTGCCGCAACTATGCAATTAGCCACACGCGTTGCATAGGAGAATTTACGTTGATAGATATACCTATCAATATTATTATAATAACCCGGATAACGAAGAAAAATCAAATCGTGTATAGTTACAATTTTTTTACCATTGAATTGCTCCAGACCTACCGGTAGCTCATTACTCAAACCCCAGTAAACATCAATACCTAGTTCCGTGCAGATATTGCTGATGGCATAAGTGCGCCAGAAGGAAGCAAAGACTTTACCGATTGCGGATTGTGGCGAAACGACTTTAACATTGCCGGGGGTTTGCATAAAATCGGCAAACTGCGGAGCTATTTGCGGTGTAAATAGATAATAAGTATGCTGCGGATAATACTGAACAAATGTACGGATAACAAAACGCGCATAATTACCAAGACCTGTGCTGTTATTAAAAGCACGCTTGGCATCAAAAGCAATCTTTAATGGTTGTTGTTCACTTGCCATAATTAGCCTGTTATACCGCTACCTGATGCTCTCTAAGGGCATCATTTAAAGAGGTTTTTTTATCGGTGGAGGATTTGCGAGTTCCTATAATTAATGCACAAGGAACTTGATAACTGCCCGCAGGAAAAGATTTGGTATAAGATCCTGGAATTACAACCGATCGGGCAGGCACAACACCTGTGTAAGTGATGGGCTCTGCTGCTGTAACATCAATTATTTTAGTTGACATGGTTAGCGTAACCCCTGCACCTAATACGGCTTCCTGCTCTACACGCACGCCTTCTACTACTATACAACGTGAGCCTATAAAGCAATTGTCCTCAATTATTACCGGAGCTGCCTGCACGGGCTCCAACACTCCACCAATGCCAACGCCACCGCTTAAATGCACATACTTGCCAATCTGCGCACAGCTGCCAACTGTTGCCCAGGTATCAACCATTGTTCCTTCATCAACATAGGCGCCAATATTTACGTAAGAAGGCATCATGATTACACCTTTTTGTAGGAATGCACCATATCGTGCAATGGCATGCGGCACCACACGAACACCTTGCTCAGCATAGTTCTTTTTCAGTTTCATTTTATCATGAAACTCAAATGGACCTACTTCAATGGTTTCCATTTGCTGAATAGGGAAATACATAATTACCGCTTTCTTAACCCAGTCATTCACTTGCCAGCCCTCTGCTGTGGGTTCTGCAGTGCGTAAGTTGCCCTTATCCAATAATTCAATTACCTCACGTATGGCATCTTGAGCACGTTGTTCCTTTAACAATTCGCGCTTATCCCAAACTTCTTCTATGATTTGCTGTAAACTCATTCTTTGTAATGATTTATGCTGCTAAACTATGCTTTTGGAAGCAAATGCGATAATTCATTTTTCAACCCTTACATTTGTGTGTTAAGTTACCAAAATGAAAACACGTTCGCCCAAAAAACCCAAGCTCATTGAGCGGCAGGCAGAGCCAAGCGATTTTGATGAAATAATTGAACTCTCAAAACTTTCATTTCCGGATGCTGAGCCCTGGAAGTATGAAATGCTGGAGAGTCAGTTTAAGAATTTTGCAGAAGGCATGCAGGTTATTGAATACGAAGGTAAAATTGTTGGGTCAGCCACAAGCCTTATCATAAGCTGGGATGAGTATGATGATGACCATACGTGGAAAGAAATATGCGATAATGGCTATATGACCAATCATGACGAGGAAGGTGATACCTTGTATGGAATTGAGGTAATGGTTCATCCCGATTATCAGGGGTTAAAAATTGGAAGACGTTTATATGATATGAGAAGGCAGCTTTGTGTATCAAAAAACCTTAAAGCTATTCTCATTGGTGGACGTTTGCCAAATTACCACAGGTACAGTGAGCGATTTGGAATAAGGGCATATGTAAAACGTGTAATTGAAAAAAAGATAAAAGATCCTGTTTTAACTTTCCAACTCTCTCAGGGATTTACCATCCAGCGTATTATTAAAGATTACCTGCCGGATGACCATGAAAGCGAAGGATATGCAACACTACTAGAATGGATTAATCTGGATTATATACCGGAAACACGTGAAAGAAGTGTGTTGATGAAAAAGGTACGAATCTGCTCTATTCAATATGAGCTGAGGAAAATAAAAGCATTTAAAGAATTTGCCCAGCAATGCGAGTACTTTACGGATGTGGCATCAAACTACAAATCAGACTTTGTTTTATTCCCCGAGTTATTTACCACACAATTGCTTTCTCTGCATGAGTATAAAAGCATGAGCCCTGAAGACAGTATCAGGAAAATTGATGAGTATACAGAGGACTATATTTCATTATTCTCTCGCCTTTCACTTGAGTACAATATCAATATCATTGCGGGCACTCATCTTCAGGTAGAGAGTGATAACCTCTATAATGTTTCATACTTGTTTAAACGAGATGGTACTTATGAGAAGCAATACAAAATTCATATCACCAGTAACGAAGCCAAGTGGTGGGGAGTTAAACCGGGTAATGAAATAAAAGTATTCAACACAGATTGCGGGAAGGTAGCCATCAATATATGTTATGATGTGGAATTTCCTGAAATGGCACGCATTGCATGCACCAAGGGCGCAAAAATACTATTTGTTCCTTTTTCAACGGATGAGAAACACGGACACTTACGTGTTAAAATTTGTGCACAAAGCCGTGCGGTAGAAAATCAAATTTTTGTTGCTACTGCAGGCACAATTGGCAATATTCCTTCTGTTGATAATATGGATATCAATTATGCACAATCAGGTATTTATACCCCAAGTGATTTTGCTTTTCCACCGGATGCCATTGCAGGTGAATGCAGTACGAATATTGAAACAGTAGTAATTGCAGACCTTGACTTAGCTGCACTTGAGCGTGCCCGCAATACGGGAACTGTATTGAATTGGAAAGACCGCAGAATGGATATGTATGAGGTAATTGAAAAATA
>JBIIGU010000218.1:0-3142 GCA_044236275.1 Bacteroidia bacterium
ACTGATAAGGATAGAAAACTTGCCATTGAGCTGGAAAATTTATACAAAAAAAAGCACCTGGTATGAAGCAGGTGCGTTAAAAATTTTATCGTAAAAATTAATCTACTTTACTGAATTGTTTTGATAGGATTGTATTGCCATCAGAAATCCTGATAAAGTAAATTCCTTTTTTCAAATCGGCTACATTCATAACAACATTTGAACCTTCCGTTGCAATTGATTTTACCTTAGTCCCAAGTACATTGTAAATCTCAACACGTGAATCATTGGTGAAAGGGAACTTAATATGCAGATTATCTTTTACAGGATTAGGATAGAATGTAAACTCAGAACCTGATTTCTTAACTTCTTTTACCGCAGTTGTCCATGAGTTTGCATTGATATAAAGGGTATCTGAGAAAGAAGGATTCATCTTGCTTTTAAATATAACCATCATGTTACCTATACCTGAAAAGGAGTCAAATGTAAGTCCTATTTCTATTTCTGCACCTAATCCATTGTTTAGTTGAAACTCTCTTGAATCTCCAAGCCCTACTCCGTTTTTACAGTCGATAGGGTCACAAAATGTAATGGCCCACTTACTTGAAAGGTTTTTTTCAGCAATTACCCAAACCAGCGAGTCATCATTTGGGTCGGTACTATTGTTTCTGATAATGGTTTTGAGCTTAATTTCATCACTGTTGTTAGCGCCATTGTAATATAAATTCTTTTTAGAGAGAGAAACCTGAGCAAACAGTGTATTAAAACAACACAAAACTGAGAAGAGGAGTAAAGCTTTTTTCATTTGTAAATAATTTCTAATGAGATTTCGAAATTAGCCGATTTTGTTGGATTTAACAAAAGAAATAATAACTTCGATATGTAAAACTCTAATCATATTATGAAAAAATTACTACTCACTATTGCGACTATCGGCTGTCTGGGAATGCCGGTATTTAGCCAGTATTACTACATCCCGACACAAAATGGCACCAACCCTAATGGGGTGAATACTGAGGGTGAAAATCCGGCTTCCTTGCTTACGGGATGGACCAGCAGATGGAGCGGAAACGCAAGTTCAGCCGCTACCCTTACTCCTGCTATAGCCCTACCCTTTGCATTTACATTCAATGGCAATACGGTAACCCACTTCAAAGCAAGTAATTCAGGTTCTGTTACTTTTGATACATCAACCACCACTGCTCCTGCTTTTGGGAATGCAACCCTGCCTGCTGCCGGTGTTCCAAATAATTCAATTAACGTGCTTGGTATTAAGCCATCCAGTTGGACCAGTGGCAGTACAACCTATAACAGTACTATTCTTACAAAAACCCTTGGCACCGCGCCCAGAAGGCAATTCTGGATTCAGTACAATTTCTTCTCTGAGCCAAACATTCAAACAGGTTGGACCTATTGGGCCATTGTTTTAGAAGAAGGCAGCAACAGGATTTTTATTGTAGACATGAAAACGTTGTGCACCAGCACAAGCGGCATATGCAACAACAACGTAAAGATATCTGCCGGTATTCAGGTAAATGCAACAAGTGCCTATACGGTAAATGGTTCACCAAACCTGGGCGCATTTAACTTCTCTATCAATTTATTTGATGCATCAGATAACCAATACTATGAATTTATAGCTGGCACTCAACCTGCCAAAGATGTTGCCAATGCAATGATTAATGTTAGTAAAAGCATTGGTTTGAATCAGGCTCCAATTGCCATTTCAGGTAAGGCAAGAAATATTGGGTCTGCGGCAATCAATTCCTATAAAATTGCATATCAAATTAATAATGATGCACCGGTTGTGAGCAGTGCAATAACAGCCACAGTAGCCAGTGCCGCTTCTTTTGATTATGTGCATCCTACCAATTGGACGCCTCCATCAGCAGGTACTTATACCCTAAAAACTTGGATTAGCGAAATTAATGGCGGTGCCGATGAAAGCAATAAGAATGATACTTTAACAAAAACAATAACTGTGCTGGATGCAATGGTTCCACGCAGAAGCTTACACGAAATTTTCACCTCTTCTACCTGCCCTCCTTGCAAGCCAGGTAATGAAGTAATGCATAATGTGTTAAACCAGAGAGTTGGCACCTATGCGGTTATTAAGTATCAGTATTTTGGACCCGGCACCGGAGACCCATACTTTACAACAGAGTGTTACAATCGTGGGGTTTATTATGGTCAAACTCCATCAGGAACAGCCGGATATGGAGTTCCTGAACTTTTTATTGATGGCCAGTGGGGCAACAACCCTAACGGCTACTCTACTGCAATTTACGATCAATACCAAGAAAAACCTGCATTCGTAGAAATTACACCAACAATGACCCTAAGTGGCAAAACTGTTAATGTTTCTGCAACCATTAAACCTATAATAGATTTTCCTGCAGGAAGCTATAAAGTAAGAATGGCTATTGTTGAAAAAACAGCTTTTCAAAATGCAAAAACCAATGGCGAAACAGAGTTTAATTATGTAATGAAAAAAATGTTGCCGGATGATAATGGCAAAGACATTACACTACCTGCAAAAAATAATACCACCACCGTTTCAGAATCATACACATTCAACGGAGAATTTAAACTTCCTGTAGCTGCCAGAACAACCAGCAGTGTAGTTCCAACAGGATTAGGATATAGTGGCGTTAACTTGGCTACCAATCATAGTGTTGAAGATTTTGAAGATTTGGCCGTTGTGGTGTTTATACAAAACAACACCACCAAGGAGGTCTTACAAGCTGCATGGACTGCCCAAGATTTCCCCGTGGGTATAGCAGATGCAAACAATAATGCCATCAATACTTTGGTTTATCCAAACCCTGCACAAAACCAGATTACCATTGGCATGGGCTCACTTAATCAAGCCGAAGTAACCATTATTGATATTAGTGGCAAAACTATTGTCACCAAACAAATCACTGCCGACCAAAACACCATCAGTACCGAAAATTTGAACAACGGATTATATTTTGTTCAGGTAAATGCTGAAGGTAAAATCAGTACTCATAAACTGGTTATCCAAAAATAATAACAGCCTTACGCTAAAAAGCCCGTGGCACTCGCCTCGGGCTTTTTATTTTAAAATAGTTATTGCTGCTGCGAAACCGTCTTTATGGCATTGCAGGTCTTCGATAGGCTTAGCCCCCGGTGTTTTGTT
>JBIIGU010000219.1:0-3133 GCA_044236275.1 Bacteroidia bacterium
AAATGCCCAGACTTACGCATTGTACGCCATCACTCAACTGAAATAAGGCGGCAATTAAAAGCAAATAAGCTGCCATAGGTGCAACATATTTATCTGTTGTATATAAAGATACCAGTATATGATTTCCAAGTGCCAATATCACAGCCATCACAGCCATAAAACCAAAACCCATGATTAGGGATGCCCGCCCTGCCTTCATCAGATCTGTTTTGTCTTTTCTTCCCCAAGCTTCACCAACCAGAATTGATCCTGCGGCAGAAAAACCGGTTGCAACCATGTATGTAACAGATGCAATACTAATGGCAATTTGATGCGCAGCGAGCTGTTCCTTTCCAAACCAGCCAATCATAATTGCTGCTCCTGCAAATGCACCCACCTCAAAAAAATATTGCATGCCGGATGGAAAACCAATAACAAAAATTTCTTTAAAGAGTGGTACACCAAAACTTTTGTCTTTTACATGCAACCATGCATGATATAAAGGACTTTTAAGCACATAGCCTATCATGCACGAAGCCATAAGCACTCGGGTTAATGTGGTTGCTATACCTGCTCCAAACAAGCCCCATGCAGGGAAGCCAAACTTTCCGTAAATCAGAATCCAGTTCCATAAGATATTAAATAACAATCCGGCAATAGTAATGATGGCAGAGGGTTTGGTAATAGAGAGTCCATCGCTGAACTGCTTGGCAGCAATAAATAAGAGCATAAAAACTGTTCCGGCATTCAGCGTATGCAGATAAGAGCGGGTTAATTCAGTAACACCTGCTTCTTGCCCAAACCAATGTAAATTGACGGTAAGCATAAAAATTGCAGCACCAATAAAAACACTCAGAGCAATTGCTGCCCATAGGCCTTGTCTGAATAACAAGGCTGTTTCGTTATTATGCCCTGCGCCTTTGGCTTTTGCCACAAGCGGAGAGACTGCAGTAAGCGTGCCTATCCCCAGAATGGTAATGAGAAAATAAACAGAATTGGCTAAACCTGCAGCAGCCAGATTGGTAGCATCCAGTTTACCTATCATCACCGTATCGGCAACGCCCATTAATACTATACCTATTTGCCCAATGATAATCGGATAGCTGAGTTGAATAATTTGCCTGAAATAAGGTTTATATACCTGAAACACTTATAAAAATTGAGGTGCGAAGATAAGCAAAGATCACATACCTGCTGTATTAATGTCTAAAGTGTCAGCCTATATATTTTAAAAAGCAGCTAGCCTAAAAAGGGGGTTATGACAAATTTTATTGTGGCAAGCAATGTTCAATTATTTCCAATATTTTATATACTCCTTGCTTAAATCAACATAAGCTTGGGCATTTCTTTTTACTTTCTCAATATGCTCCTCACTTAACTGTTTTTTTATTTGTGCAGGAGAACCCAGCACAATAGAATAATCCGGTATCTCCATTCCTTCAGTTACCAGCGCGTTTGCGCCAATAATGCAGAAGTTTCCAATTTTTGCCCCATTTAAAATGGTGGCATGCATGCCTACTAAAACATGATTACCCAAAGTGGCACCATGCACAATGGCTCCATGACCAATAATGCAATCACTGCCTATTTGAACCGGAAAACCGGGGTCTACATGCACCACGGCATTTTCCTGCACGTTGCTGCGATTGCCAAGGGTAATGGCATCCGCATCGCCTCGTAAAACAGCACCAAACCAAACAGAGCAATCATCTCCTAGGGTAACCCTGCCAAAAACGCGGGCTGTATCTGCAATCCACACCTCTTTACCTTTTTTAATGGGTGTTTCAAGAATGGATTTCATTTCTTTTAAAAACGGATAAGGCATGTTTTATTTTTTTAGGGTAATTACTGCTTCACCGCTTCCAAATATGCCGGCAGGATTGGGTTTCACAATTTCAACCATGAGTTCATCGGCTTGCATTGTAGCCAGCACCTCGTCAAATATAAATTTGCCTATGGTTTCAATAAGTGGTTTTGTTTGCTTCATGTGTTTTTGTGCAATGGAAAATAAGTGCTCGTAGTTGTAAAGTTGTTCTAGGTTGCTGTAGTTAATCGTATCGGCTTCGCATTTTTTTACCTCTATACTCACGTAAAATGTAGTGCCCAGTAGTTGTTCTTCTGCATAAACACCATGATAGGCATAAAAAGCAACCCGGTTTATTTTGCAACTGTAAATCATACAGGCAAATATGGAATAAAATAATACACCCACAAACCTTATTGATTAGGGCTTTATTTTTTTGCAGATAGCCACTAATTTAAGCCGCTGGATTTCAGCAGTTGATAGCCACAATCTTGTGTAAGCAAGGCTAAACGGATAAATAGTTAAAAAACCTTACTTTCGCAGCCATAAAATTACTTACATATGAGCATATCAACAACTAAAGAGCAATTTCACCAATCCAATAAGCCTGATCAATATAATCATCCTGATTATTATTTAATGGATGAATTGTTGAGTGAGGAGCACAAAATGATTCGCTCTACCGTGCGTGATTATGTAAAAAAGGAATTATCACCCATTATTGAAGATGTTGCACAGAAGGCGGTATTCCCATATCATATTGTGAAACAGCTAGGAGATTTGGGTTGCTTTGGCCCGCAATTGCCTGTTGAGTATGGCTGCGGAGGTATGGATTATATTACCTACGGCATTATGATGATGGAGTTGGAACGCTGCGATTCCGGAGTGCGCTCAACAGCATCTGTTCAGGGCTCGTTGGTTATGTATCCGATTTATAAGTTTGGCAGCGAAGAACAAAAGAAAAAATATTTACCAAAACTGGCTAAAGGTGAATGGTTAGGCTGCTTCGGTTTAACCGAGCCTAATCATGGTTCAAACCCTGCGGGCATGACCACCAATTTCCGCGATGCAGGCGATGGTAAACATGTTATACTAAACGGAGCAAAAATGTGGATTAGCAATTCTCCTTTTGCAGACGTTGCCGTAGTTTGGGCAAAAAATGAGCAGGGTAAAATAAAAGGCATTATTGTAGAGCGTGGCATGGATGGATTTACAACACCTGAAACACACAATAAGTGGAGCTTGCGTGCCAGTGCAACAGGTGAGTTGGTGTTTAATGATGTGAAAGTTCCTGTTGAAAATATTATGCCGGGAGTAGAAGGCCTAAAGGGTCCGCTTACTTGTTTAAAC
>JBIIGU010000220.1:0-3128 GCA_044236275.1 Bacteroidia bacterium
AAAGCAGTCTTAACCATTAGCAGTAAAAACAAAATGATAGGAACACGAAACAAGCGTTGCCTAGCCTCACTCAGATTGCGCGTAAAATAAATCATGAGGAGGATGTACCAAATTCCATTTAATACATACACCGAATGAAAACCTGCATTGTGGCATCCAAAAAATGCTTGCAGATTAAACCACCAATTATTATTAACCAAAGGGCGATTAAAATTACCAATACCCGGAAGTAACTTATAATGCTCGGCCCACTTGATTGCTTGCAGATGATAATCGGCAATATCACCACTACCGGGCTTTATGCAAACACTTACTATGGCAATAAGCAGCAGGATTAAATTAAACCAGATGCTTTTTCGTATGCGGTAAATCAAATCAGGCAATACGCTTACTAACTGTTTACTGCAAGCGGTAATGGCAGCACTTATGAATATCCAGATTACAACATGAGAGCGCCAATCTAGCGGAATTATAAAATGCAGAACGGAAATGATACATGAGATAACCGCAAATCCAATAATAACCACAAGAGGTGAGCGCAGATGCCAGGGCTCATGCTCGCCTGTTAATTTCATTATAGAAAGTATGGTGGATACCCCTGCAGCGTAGCCCAGGAAAGTGGCATAGAGCATGAGCATCAATACTTCCAACATAATTTATCAGCTCTTTGGTTCTGTTTTTCTTCTTCTGAAAAATGATAGGCCACCGGCCACCACAATTCCGCCATACAAAGCGATAGAGGCAAATAATGAAATGCGCTCTCCGGTAGCAACTACCTCCGGTTCAAAAACAAATTCTATACGGTGCTTACCTGCAGGAATCTTCATGCCCCTTAACACATAATTGCATCGCAAATAATCTGTCGATTGTCCGTCAATGCTTGCTTTCCATCCTTTATCATAATAAATTTCAGAAAACACAGCTAGGTTATCAGCACTACTGCTCGATTCATAAACCAGTTTATTAGGAGCATAACTTAACAGTTTAATAGATGCTGCAGAGTCTGTCGTTGGCGTAAAACCTTTAAGCATATCGGCAAAGCGTGTATCAACTACTGCCGTAGTTTTGGTGTTGAGATTGGTTAGTGAATCTATTTCTGCATCTGCGTTCGTAACAGTAAGAATTTTATTTACAAACCATGCATTTCCATTGGCTTCAAGGTTTTGCTGGGCAAACATATTATTGGCACTGTCGCCCACTATAAAATATTTAACATTGAGCATATTGAATGCTTGCAAATTGCCACGCGACAAATGAAATTCAATCAACTCCTGATACCTGCGCATTTTGGCACCATGATATCCGCCAATGGATTTATGCCAGTAAGAGGTAAGGGCATCCTGATCCAATCGTTGTGTTGTATTGTAAACACGGTAGTGGATGTCTTTATCCTGCAAAATCATTTCATCGGCTTGCGATTTGGGAAAGGAAGCTTCCAGGTTTTTCTTTTTGGTTTCAAAATCTGTATCATTCAGATAACGTTTATCAACTCCCCACAAATCAATTACAACAAGTGCAGTAAGCGTAACGATAAAAATAGTTTCTGAAAATTTGCCTTTAAAATAAAACCAGATCAAGGCAAATGATGCCGTAATAAACAACAAAGAGCGCAGTGCATCTGCTTTTAATAATGATTCACGGTCATCTACAATAGACTGTCTGAGCCATTCAGGTAGGCGATCATCTACAGGTGAGATGAAGCTAAGAAAAATAGTAGGTACGAAAGCAAAAACTGCACATAGGCCTCCTACAATATAGAAGCTGTATAATAAAGGTTTCTTTAAGTCTGCTGCCTTTATTTTTCCAGAAAGTATATCACGCAAGGCTAGCAGGGCCAGCAGTGGGAATGTTGTTTGGGTGATACATAAAATAAAAGTTACCGAGCGAAATTTGTTATAGAGCGGAAAGTTGTAAAAGAATAAATCTGTTAGCGACATGAAGTTTTTGCCCATAGAAAGCAGAATAGCAAGAGTTGAGATGCCCAGAATCCACCATTTCTCGGGCCCTTTGATAATGAAGAGCCCCAATACAAATAAAAAGCAAATGATGGCACCATAATAAATGGGTCCTGCTGTAAAAGGCTGATCACCCCAATAAACTGGCATACCCTGAATAATTTGCTTGGCATTGGGAATGCCATTTTGCTTTAATATTTTATACGTTTCAGAAGAGGTGCTTAGTTCTGCCGAGCTTGAACCACCATAGAAATTTGGAATAAGTAGGGTAAAGGGTTCAGCTACGCCATTGCTCCATTGCAGGGCGTAGTCTTTATCAAGGCCTGATGAAGCTATGGCGGCATTGCCTTCACCGGAGGACGTTTTGGTGAGTTCTGATTTGCCGCGTATGCTGTATTTGCCGTATTCCTCTGTAGGCAGCAGATTATTGGCCCCTGTAGCCACACCAATGCATGCGGCAACGGCCATAAAGGCTCCGCATACCAGCAGGTGAGCAATCTGTTTGTTTTTAGCAGCAATAATTATTTCTGCCAGCATCCAGACGCCAATAAGCATCATCAAGTAATAAGTAATCTGAAGGTGGCCTGCAGCCAGTTGTAAGGAAAGTGCAATGCCGGTAAGCAGTGCACCTATCCATTTGTCTTTTCGCAAAGTGTAGTTGATGCCAGCCAGCACCAGCGGCATAAAAGCAATGGCATTGCCTTTTCCAACGTGTCCTGCATCTATATTTATAAGGTTAAACGAGGAAAACATAAATGCCAAGCTACCTCCAATGGCCAGCCAGGGCGAAACCTCGAAGGTGAGCAACAAAATATAAAAGCAGATAAAGAGCAAAAACATGGTATCAACCGGATTAGGTAAAACCTTGCTGATGTAAGCACTTACCGTAGAAGTAAAGTTGTTTCTATAGGAAGGCCCGATGAGATAGGTTGGCATGCCGCTAAACACAGCATTGGTCCAAAAGGTTCGCTCTCCTGTTGCTTTTTGAAATTGGTTTATTTCATTATAGGTAGCTTGCCATTGCTGCACATCATGTTGTTTAAGTGCTTTTCCGGAAAGGAGCGGATTGAAATAAATGATAATGGCAGTAAGCGCAATGATAATGGCCGCCAAGTGAGGAAACCATTTTTTTTGCAAAATTGTATTCATATGTTTTTGTTTAAATCAGGTTAA
>JBIIGU010000223.1:0-3120 GCA_044236275.1 Bacteroidia bacterium
ATTTTATGAGCAATTTGTAAACGGCATTAAGGTATGCAACAGTTATATCGGAGTAAATCTAAATCATCAAGGCCAAATCATTTCTATCTTTAACCACCTCACTGATGTTAGCCAATGGCAGGAGTTGCCAATACCTGACAGAACCGATGCAACACCTTTGCTGCTGCCGGTTAACGGGCTACCTGAATTGATATACGAAAAACAAAACAATCATTTTAAAAATTATATTGATAGAAGTGGTAAGTTAATTTATGAAACCGACCAGCGTCTCTATTTTTCGAATGAAGATACAATTGTAGGTGGCAAGGTATTTCAACCTGACCCCATCACACCATCCGGATTAACGTATGGGCAAGGTGGTATTTTGCATTACAACGACAGCGATTATGCTGCCATCAATAACAAAAGAGTTGATGTTACTTTTCCTGCTACCCTGCTAAATGATTCCTTTTATTTGGAAAATAAATATGCTCGGGTAACAGATCTTTTTGCACCCTATTACGGAAGAGCAACATCAAAAACGCCTTTATTTGATTTTACTAGAAAAACCAATGCGTTTAAAGAGGTTATGTGCTTATTTCACATCAGCAACCTGCAAAACTATCTCGAATCCATTGGGCTTGATAGCCTGGTACCCTATGCCATTAAGGTTGATGCACACGGAAGTTTTGCTGATTTATCAGCATTTAATTTTACTCCCGACACCTTTCTTACATTTGGTATCGGTGGAGTGCCCGATGCTGAAGATGCAGATGTAATTATTCATGAGTATACACATGCCATTTCGCATACCATCAGTCCATCTGGTGTGGTTGGCATACAAAGAAGAGCTTTAGAAGAAGCAAACTGTGATGTGATGGCTGCAACTTATTCCAAAGTAAATGCCATCCACAATTGGCGATATATTTTTAACTGGGATGGCCCCAATCCCGTTGTAGCCGGGCAATTCCCATTTTGGTCGGGAAGAAACGCCAACAGCAACAAGAAATACAGCGATACCACCAATAACTTTTATACCGATTCAGAAATATGGTCATCATGCATTTTGGATATTGCCGAAGAGCTAGACCGTGAAATTTTGCTGAAACTATTGATTGCTTCCATGCATGCATATACACCAAACACCAATATGGCGCAGGCAGCACAATTATTTATGGACGCAGATAGTATGTTGTTTAATAAGCAGAATGCCTGGAAAATTGGCAAGCACTTTGTAAACAGGCAGCTTGGAACATTCAATACCTCTTTAGCAACTACACCTTCAGCAAATGGATTTCAACTTCTCAATACTGCTGCCTTTTCAGAAGGAAAAGGCGAACTTATTATTTCGTCTGAAAATGAAGAAAAGATATACTGCAAGATTTATGATATGACGGGCAAATTAAAGTACGAAGCATCAGGAGATAGGCGTATCATTATTACCCCTGAATTACTAAGCAGCGGTGTGTATAACATTGAAATAAGGATAAACAACAACAGGCAAACCATGAAAGTGATTAGGTTTTAATCTTGGGCAAATCAGGAAATATACTAAGAGAAGGTCACCAAATAAAATTGCTGCAAAGCGGTGATGAATATTTTACTGCATTATATGAGCACATTGGCTCAGCTAAGCAAAGCATTCATCTTCAAGTTTACATATTTGATGACGATGAGACAGGGAATTGTGTAACAGATTTGCTTTGCAAGGCAGCAAAAAGAGGTGTAGCTGTTGAAGTAGTAGTAGACGCCTTTGGGTCGGGAGATTTAAGTGCTGAAACCATAACAAAACTAAAACAGGCAGGTATTCGTTTTAAAAAGTTCTCACCTCTATTTACAACAAAAGGTTTTCATGTTGGACTTAGGCTGCACCATAAAATTGCCTTATTCGATGGGCAAACTGCACTCATTGGCGGCATTAATATTGCCAATAAATACAGAGGGGATGCAGCAACTATTCCTTGGCTTGATTTTGCTGTTGAGATAAAAGGCCCGTGCGTGCAGGATATAGAAGAAGTATGCAAAGTTATCTGGCAAAAAAACAATGCGCCCAAACCAAAACAAACCGAATTTGAAAATAGTGGCATGCAGGCACGCATATTGCAAAACGACTGGCTGCGAAGAAAAATTGAGATATCAACAGCCTACCGTCAGGCCATTAGA
Source organism: Bacteroidia bacterium (assembly GCA_044236275.1). Classification (GTDB taxonomy): domain Bacteria; phylum Bacteroidota; class Bacteroidia; order UKL13-3; family UKL13-3; genus JAJTFA01. The sequence goes on from JBIIGU010000223.1 coordinate 2,143, forward strand.
AAGTCAGATAAAGAAATCGTTTTGGTTGCCAGCTATTTTTTACCGGGTATTCGTATAAGAAGGCTGCTTAAAAATGCACGCAAAAGAGGCGTTGCAATCACAGTGCTACTTGGGGGTGTCTCCGATGTGCAATCTGTTAAAAGGGCTAGCAATTACTTATACAGATGGCTTATCAGAAACGGCATAAATATTTATGAATGGAAACCTTCAGTGCTGCATGGTAAGATTGCATTGGTAGATGGGAAATGGGTTACCATCGGATCATATAATATTAATTTTTTGAGCGATTATGGAAGCTTAGAACTCAATGCAGAGATTGCGGATAAAGAATTTGCATCCGCAGTGCATAAAAGAATTATAAATGTTATTGCAGAAGGATGCGAAGAGATTACCGATGAAAAATACAAGCAAACAAGCCTTTGTGGCATGTTCCTAGATTGGCTGAGTTATCAACTCATCCGTACTTCATTTAAAATAATGTTTTTATTGATGAAGCGAGAGTAAGTTAGCTTTGCTTCTTTAGCTGTTTATCTAAAATAAATGTGCCGAAAGGAATAAAGGAAGCTAACATTGCCCAGGCTGCAAATTTCAATTTCCAGTTATAGTGTATTATGCATTGAAGCCAGAAAAAGGAATAAGCTACAAACAACATACCATGAGCCCAGCCAATATATTTAACCAGATAAGGCCATCCTAATAGGTATTTAACCGGCATAGCAATAAATAACAAGATAATAAAAGACCAACCTTCCAATACGGCTGTATATCTGAATCGGTTAAGCATAGTGAATGAATAATGAGATAAAGGCACAAAAGTAGAAGAGTTTTGAAAATTACCTCGATATATGCTTATTTTAGCCACATAATTTATTTGCAGCATGCAAATTTTGCTTTACATAGATCCAGGAAGCTCCGGATACCTAGTGCAAATCATCATTGGTTCTGTGCTAGGCGTATTATTCTTTTTTAAAAGTGCAT
>JBIIGU010000224.1:0-3117 GCA_044236275.1 Bacteroidia bacterium
ATACAAAGTTGCTGCAGAGTTTAAACCGCCTACAAAATAAGTGGTTGTAGGAGTGGAGGCAGCGGGAATATTGTATGAATTGTTATTTATGGTATTTCCTGCTGTGCTAAAGTTATAAGTTGAGGTGAACAGTGCTGCAAATGCCCTGAAAGGTGAAAATGTACTAGTCATCTTGTTCGAAAATATATTATTTCGAACCGTGATGCCTGTTACTACATTTGAACTAACAAAAAAAGCAGCAGAGGTTGGATTTGTTGGCGTACTAGTTGCATTAATATTTGAATTGCTGTATAAGTGAACAGAATTATAAACCACTCGGTGCCCATTTCCTGTTGTTAGCCTTATACCACATGCAATAAACGTAGAGAAAGTTGAATAATTGGTTGAAAGCATATCCCATACAATATTGTTAATGATTAAATGATTGGCTCCCCCCCCAGCGTTAATTCCATTAGCTGCCCAACCTCCTGTGCCAAAGTTGTATACCCGATTTACATTATTGTGACTTATAATTATATTATTACTTGCTGTTCCAAAAATTTCAATTCCGGAACTACTGCTTCCTATTGCTGAACGAATATTAAAAATAGTATTTCCTCTAACTAAACTGTTTGTTGCATTGCCGATACCAATGCCTCTCCATCGCACATATTCAGTAGTGACATGGGAGCCAATGTTATTATTGATTATATTAATGTTGTTGGCATTATTTCCCACAGTAGTGGTTCCTCCAACATGAATGCCGGTTATTGCGCGAACTATCTGATTATTACTAATAAGTATATTCGCGTGCAGGTCTCCAGTTCCTGTATTTGTTGGACTTGCTATACCTGCAGCGTATATACCAAATTGATTAGTCTGTGTTGTACCCGTCATATCCCCATTGCCAATAATATTGCAATTTCTTATAGTATCATTGGTGCAACCTAATCCACCTGTAGTTGCACCAATTAATCTCACTACAGAACTTCCAGTTATGGTAGTTGCTGCATTGTTTTCTAAAGTAAGTGCGCGTAAACCGCTCAAATTACCATCAATGCAAACATTATCTGCACCGTTTAATTCAATTAAGCCTCTTCCGGTGATAGGAGAACCGGATATATTGAAATTTCCAGTGGTAACAATATTAATTCTGGAATAATTTGTAGACCCTTGGCCACTAGCATTTAATTGAGTTGGAGTAAATCCAACACCTTCATTGGTATTTGCAGTTACCGAGGCGGTAATTACTCCTGTGTGAGTTCCTGAATTAACCGCTGCAAAAAATGCATTTAGTGTTGCATACGTTGCAGTAGGCAAACCACCTGTAGCAGATACGGATATCTGGGAACTTACATGGTTTGAAAAGAGCAACAAAAATGCAATAAACGGAATAGAATATTTTTTCATAATTAAATTGATTTAAATGACTTTTCGAATATAAGTATATGGCTCAAAAACCTACAATCTTGACCAAAGTTTGACTGATTTATGAGTTTTAGTAATATTTGGCTTTAATCTACGCAATAATTACTGATTACTACTTGAAAATATAGGATTTAGAGTTAAATGTAGTCGTGTAGATACAAACTTTGCCATCTCCATTTTTAAATTAAACTTCAATTAACTTTACCGTAGAAGGTATTCACTTTCTTGATACTGGCAAAAAATGGCTTATTAACTAAAAATGGTTGTAAATATTGTATTTATTGCCAAAACCTTAAGGTATAGCCAAAAACAATTTACATCATAAAAATGCTTTATTTGCAGCCATTCTAAGTCATACATGGGAAACTCTGACTTTCTTAAAAAACCAGTTGAGCAAGAGCTTGAGCGCTTTGAACGACATTTTCGTGAATCCATGAAGAGTGCGGTTCCATTGCTGGATACCATCATGACATATATCGTAAAACGCAAGGGAAAGCAAATGCGGCCCATGTTTGTATTTTACAGTGCTCAATTATTTAATGGCGTAACGGAGTCAACATACAGGGCAGCATCATTAATTGAGCTGCTTCATACAGCTACCCTAGTGCATGATGATGTGGTAGATGACAGTGATGAGCGAAGAGGCTTTTTCAGTATCAATGCATTATGGAAAAATAAAATTGCCGTTCTGGTTGGTGACTATTTGCTGAGCAGAGGCTTATTGCTGGCGGTAAAAAACAAAGAATTCAGGCTGCTTGAAATAGTTAGTGATGCAGTAAGGGAAATGAGTGAAGGAGAATTATTGCAAATAGAGAAAACTAGAAATCTGAATTTATCTGAAACGGTTTATTATGATATTATTCGTAAAAAAACAGCTTCCTTAATTGCTTCTTGTTGCGCCACAGGTGCTGCATCAGCTGGGGCAGATGAGGACACCATTAAAAAAATGTGGCTGTTTGGCGAAAAAGTTGGCATAGCTTTTCAACTCAAGGATGACTTACTCGATTATGGTGATGCTGCAATTGGCAAGCCGGTAGGCATTGATTTAAAAGAGAAGAAGCTTACTCTACCTATTATTTATACCCTCAACAATGCCAGTTCCTCAACAAAATCTTATATTATAAACACCATAAAAAATCACAACCAGAACAAGAAGCGTATTGAAGAAGTCATTAAATACGTGAATGAGCACGATGGAGTTGCTTACACAAAAAACGCAATGCAACTATACAGATCAGATGCCCTGCAAATATTGAATGAGATTGCCGGCAAGGCCAACACCTCTCAGCTTAAAGCCTTGGTTGATTATGTAATTGACCGCAAAATCTGAGCTAATTTCAGATTCCTATTCAATGAATACTTTTTTTACAGCAAGATTGTTTCCACTTATAAGTTTTATCAGATAAACTCCTTTGCTTAATGCCAGTCTTTCTATATCCAATCGGTTATTAGTGCTTATATTCTCATGCAACAATAGTTGTCCACTTACGCTATAAAGTTCAACGTTTACTGGGGATGCTAATGCCCAAAACGGAACATCAATCTGAATAAAATCGTTTGCAGGGTTCGGAAAGATATGGGCAGATTCTAGCCCTATTTCGCTGGTTGAGGTTGTTCCTTTTTCGAGTACCCTTAGGGTTGATAAATAAGTAGCATCACTCCATTTATGCCCATCATGGTTTGAGTTAAAAGCTGCAAAGAAAATAACAT
>JBIIGU010000225.1:0-3115 GCA_044236275.1 Bacteroidia bacterium
CTTATGGAGCGGCTACAGGTAGCAATCCATATACAACTATACGCAGTGGTTTAGCGTTGTCTACAACTCCAACAGCATTTGCGGTTGGCGATAACTTAGCAAACGCTACACTTCCGGTGCAGTTAACAAAACTGGTTGCAAACAAAGCAGGTGAAGATGTAATTGTGAACTGGAGCACTGCATCAGAATTCAACAATAGCCACTTTGAAGTTGAACGCTCATTTAACGGAGCTGTTTTTGAACTGGCAGGAAAAGTGGATGGCGTTGGATTTACCAACAGCGAAAGCAATTATAACTTTGTAGATGAAAAAGCTGCACTGAATCCAACCGCTCAGGTAATATACTATCGTTTGAAACAAGTTGATTTTGACGGCAAACACACCTTCTATGGCCCTGTTGCGGTTAATATCAGTAAACTTGTTGCTAACGTAAATGTTAGTGTTTATCCAAATCCTTTCAATCAACAAGTGAATGTTCAGGTTGTAAGTCCAGAAGCAGGTACTATGCAAATTAGCATTACCGATTTACAAGGACGTGCAGTTTACACAGGAACACATGAAGTGAACAAAGGATTACAGTTGATTTCGCTTGATGGTATAGATACCCTTAAAGATGGTGTATACTTTATGAATAGCAACATCAACGGAAACGTGAGCAGAGTTAAACTGGTAAAAGCAGGAAACTAAGTCACACTATCATTCTTAATAACTGTGCGCCCCGCCAATACATTGGCGGGGCGCACTTGTTTTTATATCTTTACAGAGTTATTCTATGAAAACCCGCGATATTCACCAAACCATCATGTTCCAAACTACAGCACTGGATGTTTATTGCTGCCTCATGGATGAGCGCATACATAGTTCCTTTACCGGAGCGAAGGCTGTTATCTCAGACTCGGAAGGATCATCCTTCAGCTCGTATGATGGCTATGCCGTTGGAAAAAATGTGGTATTGGAGCGCGGTAAGAAAATTGTTCAATCATGGAGAGCTGTTGATGAGGAGTGGCCCGTCACACATGAGTCAGAGGCTGCCTTTATTTTGTCAGATACTGCTGAGGGTTGCAAATTGGAATTTTTTCATACGGGTGTACCTGAAGCATTAGCTGATCGCATTGAACGCGGCTGGTATGAGTATTACTGGGAACCGCTTGCATTTTATCTAAACAGGTAAGCTTTAGGTGCTTATGCCTTCTTTTAGTTTCTCTGCATTTTCTGCAATTTGCAGTTGGTCTAAGAACTCCTGAATTTCTCCGTTCATTACTTCAGGTAAATTATATACGGTATGCCCAATGCGGTGATCGGTTACACGACCCTGAGGATAATTATAGGTCCTGATTTTTGCAGAACGATCTCCTGTTGATACCATGGTTTTGCGTTTCTTCGTAACTTCTTCCTGCCTTTTCTGTACCTCCATTTCATACAGCTTTGATCGCAGCATTTGCATGGCTCTTTCGCGGTTTCCGTTTTGGGTGCGCTCTACCTGGCAAACCACCACAATGCCTGTTGGCTTGTGGGTTAACATAACTTTAGATTCAACCTTGTTTACGTTTTGACCGCCTGCACCACCTGAGCGTGCAGTTTGCATTTCAATATCTGCCGGATTCAGTTCAAAGTCCAGATCTTCGGCCTCCGGTAAAACCACTACCGATGCTGCTGAAGTATGCACACGTCCTTGTGTCTCAGTATCGGGTACACGCTGCACGCGGTGCACACCGCTTTCATATTTTAAAATACCATATGCCTCCTCGCCTGTTACCTCCATCACCACTTCCTTATAACCACCCGCAGTGCCTTCGGTAAAATCAATCACTGCGGTTTTCCATCCGCGTTTCTCACAGTAGCGGCTATAAAGGCGGAAAAGATCACCTGCAAATAAACTCGCTTCATCACCTCCGGTTCCTGCACGTATTTCCATAATGGCATTCTTGCTGTCTTCCGGATCTTTAGGGATGAGCATTAATCTTATTTCTTCTTCCATTGGCGCAACCAGCGGATCAAGTTCCTCCAGTTCTGCTTTGGCCATATCTTTCATCTCCTGATCTTTCTCGGTATTCAGTAGTTCTCTGGCATTGGCTATGTTCTCCAACAGGTTTTTGTAAACAAGATATTTGTCTACAATTTTCTGCAAGTCTTTGTATTCGCGATTTAGTTGGGTAAAACGCTTCATATCAGCAAGTGCATCCGGCTGTGTCAGCATTTCACCTACCTGATCGAAACGTTGTTTGATGGCTTCTAATTTATCCAGCATCTGATATTGTGGTTGGGCGTGGCAAAAATAGGAAAGAAGCGCGAGGCTAAAAAGAATAAATACTTATCCTGTCCGGTAAAAGCAAATATAAACGCCCCTTTTCAATACTAAGATCTAATGCCGGTGCTGTTTGAGGTAAGCCAAAACCACTGGTTAAAAAGGTTTTAAGGTGGTACTTAAAAATGCCGTTTTTTTGCTGATAGTATATCTCATCGCCAATAACCTTTACCTGTTCATTGCCTTTTATAGGCAAGGTTTTCAAATAATGCGCAAACACATCGAATAGCATGATACCTATATTGGAGTCAACCAGAAATACACGATTATTGTCATCAAATAAATACGTGGGCAGCAACTGTTTTTGTTTTACAAACTGCCTGATGTTGCCGCTTGTCTGTGCGTTTTCTCCATTTTTATCCATTCGTTTCAATTGTAAATCTGCCAAATCAAACGCCCATATGCCGTTATCAAAGGAACGTGCAATGGCTGATGCTTGTGTTATTTGATATTGTTCCAGTTTCATCTCTCCGCGATAAGCCAAATTGTTGTCTAAAAACACCACAAGGTTCAGCTCTTTGTAAAACACATAAATTTCAAGCGGATTGGTGGCATCAATATGCGAGATATTGCCAATGTGTTTATAATTAAGTGTGCTCAGCAGTCCACCTTCAGGGCTGTATTTATAAAGCTGATTGGTTTTGGTAACCACATACAGGTTTCCTAACCTGTCGGTATGAATATCTTTGGCTTCAATATCAATATGCTTAATGAGCTTGTAGGCAGGAGCTGCCGCACTATCAGCTGTTGATTGTTGGGCGCTGATATCCTTCAGACAAGTTAACAAAAACAATAGGCTTAACAGCAGATA
>JBIIGU010000285.1:0-2663 GCA_044236275.1 Bacteroidia bacterium
GATATACTTTCTAATAGTGATTGTATGCTTCGTTCCTTGTCTTCTATTAAAGCTACTTCTTCTTCCACATACTTAATAAAATCATTCTCATCAGCAAAAGTGCTTTGCAGCTTATCACGCAGCTTTTCAAAGAGGTGGTCTTTATTGGATTTAAGGGTAATGCGGTCTTGCCAGTTCAACTTCACCTTATTGTACAACTGATCCAGACTTTCGTTGCTTTCAAATTCTTCACCTGCCAGGCCTAACTCATCAATTTCATGCTTCATTTCTATGAGCCTATTAATTCTCTCCTGACGTTTTTGTTTTTCATCGAGCAAATCGCGCAATTCATTGCTTTTTCTGGCAATAGTTTTGGCTATTTGTTTCTGTTCGGTTTCGAATTTCTCCTTTTCCGACATCAGTTCATTGATTTCGGTTTTAAGCTTATCGAGTGATTTACTTAACGTAGGTTTTAACTTTATGCGAGAAAGCTTAAACTTTATTAATTCAATTTGCTCACTAATCTTGTTTAACTGATCTTGCGAGGCTTCCAGATCTTTTACAACTTTTAAAAGAGCCTCCTGCTGGGTGCGGTCTTCTTTCAGCGCAGCCAATTCGGCTTTCAACTCATCTACATTTTTAAAATCTTTTATTTCTATATTTTTTGAAATATCAATCTGCCCATCAAAAATACTGAGGGTTTGAGAGATTTTATGAATCTGTTTTAATACCTGTTCGCCAGGCAAGCTGCTTACTTGTTCGCTTAAAATAGAGTTAAGTAATTTACGATTTTCTACCGATCCTGAAATTTTATTGATGAGGAGATTGCTGTAGTTTTTAACTTGCATTTCAACCCGTTTAATTTGCTCACCAATTCGTATAACCTTATTCTCAATCTGCTCGCTGTTTAACTTCTGCATTTCTGCAATGGTAATGCGACTTTCAATAGCCTTGCGGTCCTTATCAAGATTAGCCAACTGTTCATTTAGTATCTTAACCGGTTCATATGCGTCAATAATCTTGATTTCATTTTCTTTTTCGTGCAGTAACTGTGTACGTGCATTGATTTCCGCCTCTTTGCCACCAATCTTTCTGTCGAGATCGGCTTTTTGGGGTATCAATTCCTCATTCATTTCTGTATTCAGGCGCCCAATAGCTTTATCCTTTTCATGCAATTGTACTTGCAGTTCAGGCATGGTGTGCGCATAGTTTTTGTTAAAACCAAAGTACAATTCACTTAAAATATGTGATTTGGCATTGTATTGACTAACCAGCTCCCTGAATTCATCAAATTCATTTTTAACCGATTTCAGATTCCTAATTTCGTTGTTAATCCGTTTCAGGTCATTGATATCTTTTTTATTTTTCTGCGAAAAATTAAGGGTTTCATTTTCCCTGTTATCGGCAACAATAAGCGCCTCTTTGAGGTTTTTATTGGTAATAAGTTTGGTATTAATCAGGTAGCGATATATGCGGGAGAAATTATTGCTAATGCCCTCACTTCGTACACTGTCATCCAGCCAAACGACAGCGTTATTGCGTTTGCCGCGTTGATATACAAATTGAAAGACCTCTCGTTTATCTTTAAACTGCTCCAGTTTAAGCGCTGCTGAGGCCAAACGTTCCTTAACCTCTTCAAACTTTAATAAGCGTTTATCTTCATCTACAAAGTAATCTTCCTTGTACTCACTGTCAAACTTGTAGTATTCAAGATTGCTCTCACTATCACGCTTAACAATAATGGAGTAATATGATTTTTTAAATACCTCAAAAACAATAAAACTTTGGTTGTGGTTTGGAAAATAGTGATGAATAGTTTCTTTGTCGCCCTTACGGTTTCCGCTGAAACTCATCTTCTGCCCATCAATGATGAATAAAAAGTTAAGGGCATAAATAAGTGTACTTTTTCCGATATTGTTAGGGCCTACCAGTTGAAGACTGTCGCAGTCATCTAATCTGATTTCAGCTTTCCCATAAACCTTGGAATTTAGTACAATGACTCTTGTTAGCATATTAATTGTTCAAATTTCTTCGAGCAATTTACGCGTTGGGTTTTAGCAGTTATGCTCACTTTATGCACAACCGAATGCCTTATTTAATAGGGCTTTTGGTTAATTTAACGTTATTAGGAAGTAATATAACTCAATCGGGGCATCAGGCTGTAAGAAAGCCATTTGTTTCAATAAACAGGTGTTAGCAGGCGGGTTTTTACCACCATATCCTCATCAATTTTCTGTAAGGTGGTTTCGGTAATTTCATTAACCAGCATGGGGTCGTAAGTTGTTTTCACTTTTATATAGTTATCGGTAAACCCAAACATGGTATCTTTATCGTTTTCTGCTTCCCAAAGCACCGGTCTTGCTTTACCAATATGCTGCTCATAAAAAAACCTGCGTTTTTTATCACTTAAAATGCTTAGCATTTTATTGCGTTCAAAACGATAGGCCTGCTTAACCTTTCCCGACATTTTAATAGCCGTGGTATTGGCTCTTTCGCTGTAGGTAAATACATGTAAATACGAAATATCAAGACCGTTAAGGTAATTATAGGTTTCTAAAAAATGTTCTTGGGTTTCGCCCGGAAATCCAACTATTACATCAACACCAATGCATGCGTGCGGCATTAGAGACTTGATTTTTTGAATACGAGCCGCATACAAGGCAGTATCATATTTCCTGCGCATA
>JBIIGU010000226.1:0-3091 GCA_044236275.1 Bacteroidia bacterium
TATGGAACGTATTACCACATTTGCGGCAGTGCTTATTTTGCAATTTAGCAATGCTTTTGGCCAACTTGCACACTTAAACCCATCTTACGGCCAAAATCAAAGTGTGGGCAATGAGAGTACCCACCGCTCCAAGCCTGTTGTTTATTCCACGATGGGTTATTCGGTTCAATTAAACAAAAATGATATTATAATTGGAGGCACTACCTTGGCCTATAAGAAATTTGGCAGTTTTCTTAGCTATAAAGTGGGTATTCAAAATTTAATGATGCCTGTTAACGGGGAAAGAGGAATACATAATTATGAGAATGTGAAACAAAATGCAGCAAGCCAACTGGCTAATGCAAACAGAAAGTGGGGCATTACCGGTAATGAGCAACGCAGTGCTACCTTTATGCTTAGTGGTGGTTTAACCATACCGGTAACCAAAAGAATACCCATATATTTTGGTGCAGGATTTACCCGATACCGTGCCATGTTTGAATACACCACACCGTTTGACAGTACCAACCTCTGGAATGTAAATCCGGATAGAACCAATATAGAATTAAACTATACTGCAGGAATGATTATTCCAATTGGAAGGTTTTTGATTAATGTAGGCTACGACCATAACCCCCAAAGTATTTTTATTGGTATAGGTATTAGCGGTAAATACGTTTATGAAGATGCAGATGAGTGGTGGTGGGGCGCAAACAAGCGTTAATATTGCTCCTTTTCGTTAGGAAAATCGAGCGATTTTACATCGCTAACATATTCCTCAACGGCCTTTTTAATTTCATCATACAGGTTAAGATACCTGCGCAAAAATTTTGGCGAAAAGTCCTTGTTAATTCCAAGCATATCGTGGCTAACCAGCACTTGCCCATCAACATGTGGGCCGGCACCTATGCCTATAATGGGTATTTTTATGCTTTGAGCCACCTTGCTGGCCAGTGCAGAAGGTATTTTTTCAAGCACAATGGCAAAGCATCCGGCTTCTTCAAGAACCCGCGCATCATTTAATAATTTGGCGGCCTCCTCCTCTTCTGTTGCACGCACCTCATAGGTGCCAAATTTGTATATACTTTGAGGGGTTAAGCCCAAATGTCCCATTACGGGAATACCCGCTGTGAGTATGCGTTTCACCGATTCTACCACTTCTTCTCCGCCTTCTAATTTTACAGCATGCGCTTCTGCTTCTTTCATGATACGAATGGCTGAATTCAGTGCCTCTTTAGAATTGCCCTGATAGGAACCAAAAGGCAAATCAACCACAACCAGCGATCGGTTAACAGCACGTATAACCGATGACGCATGTGAAATCATTTCATCCAAAGTTATGGGTAAGGTGGTTTCGTGCCCGTGCATCACATTACTGGCACTGTCGCCAACCAGCAACACATCTATTTTAGCTGCATCAAAAATCTTGGCCATGCTATAATCATAAGCAGTTAGCATGGATATTTTCTCTCCGCGCTGTTTCATCTCCTGCAATACATGGGTGGTTACTTTCTTAACCTCTTTATAGGTGCTCATGGCTATTGTTTTTTGAAATGTCAAACCTAAGTCAATTTTGGCAGAGAATAAAATATTGCTGCATTTGTTTTATGAGAAGTTGCAAGTGTTTTACAGAGTAATAAACTGATATAAAATCGTTTAAAAATTAACCGGAGCATAGATGAACACCCTGTGCAAAGGACTGTTTATTGAATTTTAACCCTATATTCGCAGCGTGAATTCCAAAAGATTTGTATTGCTTGCCTCACTCTTATTTTTATTGGGTGGTTGTGAGAACGAAATAGATATCAATGCCCCCTATAAAGAAGTTCCTTTTGTGGTGGGTTTGCTTGATGCCAGTGAAGATGAGCAATTTATACGCATACAAAAAGCTTACCAAAACTCGGTGAGCCAAACCACTGAGCAAGGTGCCCAATACCCGGATTCGTTATATTTTGATACCCTGGTGGTTACAGTTAGAAATATTAGAAACGGTGGTGAACCAATCCATGAATTTCGCAAAACTTATGAAGTCCCAAAAGAAAGTGGCTTTTTTACTACCGGAGGGCATCATGTATATAAGTCTATAAACTTTAAGCCTGACATTTTTGGTGAATATGAATTAACAATATTTAACCCTAAAAGTGGTCAGACGTATCAGGCAAGAACTGAAATTGTTGAACCTACTACTATGAAAACTGGCGCATTTTATGGACTTGCGCCTTATTCTCTTATAGGTAGACCAATCATTACTATTGAAAAAAGAGGGACGCGCAGTGCTATTCAGGATTCATATTTGCGGTTTTACTATCAAGAATTCCCCTTATCTAATCAATCACAAATTGACACACTTTATATTGATTACTACCTTGAAAGAGGTGTAACAGTAGACTTTGCCTTTTCTCAGATAAGACCATTTCTTGTTCCTAGGTCATTCTATGATTTTCTGCTGGTGAATATTCCAAACAAGTCTAATGTGGGCAGGAGGTATATTGGTTTAGAAAGACGCACTGCTACCGGAAGCCAGTTTTTAAAGGATGTTATAGAATTGAATAAGGACAATGGTGGATTTATTGATAAAAAGAGAGATTACAGTAACCTTAGCAATGGTGCACAAGGCATATTTAGCAGTAGAGCAAAAAGTTCTAATATGATTGAATTGGTTAGACCAGGATCTTTTGATTCTATCCCTATTTTCCTTAACCAGTATAAAGTACCTCAATTCATCTATCCATAGTATTTTTCTGTCATTTTTGCGGAGGATTTTAAGCTTCTACAGCGTATGCTGACATTCTGCAAGGGCTTTTCTGCCAAAATTTGGCTGGCACTTTAATTGTCAACTCCAACTCAATTATTAATAAAATCACTTAACAATATGAGTAAGATTATAGGAATCGACCTTGGAACAACCAACTCTTGTGTAGCCGTTATGGAAGGCAATGAGCCAGTTGTTATTGCCAATAGCGAAGGGCGCAGAACAACCCCATCCATTGTGGCATTTTTAAAAGATGGTGAACGCAAAATTGGCGACCCTGCCAAACGTCAGGCTGTTACCAACCCACACAATACCATTTATTCTATTAAGCGTTTTATGGGCCACACCTATGATGAAGTG
>JBIIGU010000227.1:0-3084 GCA_044236275.1 Bacteroidia bacterium
CTTTATACTACCGTTGAAACTCAAATTTCAGCTCTCAGCTTTACCGGCAATCCGCAAAATTTATACGACCCAATCGGATACATACTTTCTTTAGGAGGCAAGCGCCTTAGGCCCGTTTTGTGCTTAATGGCAAATGATATGTTTGGCGGAGAGGTGCAGCGTGCCATGCCTGCAGCCCTGGCGATAGAAGTATTTCATAATTTTACGCTGGTGCATGATGATATCATGGATAATGCTCCAATTCGTAGAGGTATGCCAACGGTGCATGAAAGATGGAACCAAACCATAGCCATCTTGTCTGGAGATTTGATGATGATTAAGGCAATAGATTTGCTGGTTTCCACACCTACAGCCAATATTCAAAAACTCATACAGATTTTTAATAAAGCAGCAGCCGAGGTATGTGAAGGCCAGCAATTGGATATGAATTTTGAAACCATGAGTGAGGTGCAGGTACAGCAATACATAGATATGATAACCCTGAAGACAGCAGTTTTATTGGGGGCTTCTCTCCAATTAGGCGCAACTATTGGTGGTGCAACTGATGCTGATGCAGAAAAAATATACTTATTTGGTAAGCATGTCGGAGTGGCTTTTCAGATACAGGATGATTTGCTGGATGCTTTTGGTGAAGGTGATAAAGTTGGAAAAAAGATAGGTGGAGATATTGCAGCAAATAAAAAAACATTGCTTTGGATTGAAGCCATGCGATTGGCTGATAACTCAGACAAAGCAGCACTTCAAGGTTGTTTAAGTATTACTGATGAGCATGAAAAAATTAGCAAAGTGCTTCACTTTTATAGAGAACTTGGTGTGCATGAAGTTTGCGAACAGTTGAAAAAAGAACAGCTGCAGCTTGCATTTGGCTATCTTGATGCCATTTCGATTGGCGCAGAGAGAAAACAAGTGTTAAAAAACAGTGCCATTGAGTTAATGGAGCGAATGAGTTAATCATTTTGATTTCACCTCATACACCCTGCGGTACATTTTTACAAACAAAATAAAATAGGAAAGCATTAAAGGTCCAAAAATAATGCCTGCCAGGCCAAATAATTCTAGGCCAATAAGCACACCAAAAACCGTAATCATCGGGTGCACATCAGCAAATTTTTTCTGAATCATAAAGCGGGCCACATTATCAATATTCATAATAACCAGCGTACCATAGGCAAATAAGCCAATACCGGCCCAAACATTTCCGGAGGCTATTATAAATATGGAGGCAGGTACCCAAATTAAAGCTGTTCCTATAAAAGGAAGCAAGGATGCAAATGCCGTTATGGCTGCCCAAAATACAGGTTCATTTAAGCCAAATATCCAATAACCTATTCCGGCTGCTATACCCTGAATGGTGCCAACCAAAGGCACACCCACCACATTTGATAAGGTTTGAGATTCCAACTCCTTTGCCATCTCATCAATATTTTCATGCTCAAAAGGTAGGTAGTTGTTTACCTCGCGAGAAATCTGATTGCTGTTTTTAAGCAGATAGTAAAGGATAAAGTACATGATGCCTATATTGCCTAGCGTGTATGCCAGCTCACTTAAAAAGGTGGGAATAAGATTTGCAGCTGCAGTTTTGAGTTCATGAATATTGGCATCATCAAATATTTCAACACCGGTAAGCTCAAGTACTTTTTTATCCAATAAATCAAGCACAGTAATTAGTGAGGCCGGATCATTTAGTACCACACTGATTTTAGAATATAACAGGTAGCTGAGGGTAAGAACCGGTATGAGAATGATAAAGAAGGAAAGCAAAATAATAGCCAATGCCGAAAGGCTTTGTTTCCATTTCCATTCATGCTCCATTTTATGCATTAAATTTTTAAATAGAACATAAAAGATGAGTGCGCCTAAAAATGGCTTCACAAAATCATGAAGAAAATAAATAAGCAATACGCCAAATGCATTGAGTGCTGCAAAGGCAATCAATCTTTTAATGTCGAATTTGTTTATGTCATTGAGCATACGCGTGTGGTTTCATTCAAAAATAGGTAAACAGATTCAATCATCATTTCATTATTTTTGCTGCATGATGAGAAATAAAAATTTGCTTCTTGCGCTTATAGGTGCTGCAGCGGGTACTGCTCTTGGCTGGCTATTGTTTTCCGAGAATGGAAAAAAGCTAAGGGCTGATAGCAAGCAGGGTTTTGCCCAATTGCTTAAAAAAATAAAAGGCCGTTGATTTTCTCAACAGCCTTTTAAAATACAGATTGAGTACTTAGTTTAAATCCGGTTTGCTGGTATTGGCAGCAGATGCCGGAAGCACAGGGATTTCTTTAGCTGTTGCAGGTAATTCAGCTGTTAGTGATTTTAAAAATGCTACAATATCGGCAACTTCTTCTGCTGTAAATTTCTTGTCCAGTTGCAACTCACCCATAATAGATACTGCCTCTTCCAGCGTCCAAACGCTTCCATCATGAAAGTATGGATAGGTTCGTTCAACATTACGTAAGGACGGAACTTTAAAGAAATATTTATCTTCTTCTTTTTTGGTAATAACAGATCTGCCTTCATCCTTCTTTTTACTTTTAGTTAGAGTCCAGTAGTCTTTTTTCACACCAAATTTCTGGTACATATTTCCTCCAATAGTGCTACCCATGTGGCAAGTAATGCAACCGCTTTTAATGAAGGTTTGCATTCCTTGTTTCTCTTGCTCATTCAATGCATCGGCTTTGCCATTCATGTATTCATCAAAGCGAGACGGAGTAAGCAGGGTGCGCTCAAATGCACCAATTGCTTTGGCAATATTGTTATATGTTAAAGCATTGGTTTCGCCCGGGAAAGCCTTGGTAAACAATTCTGCATATTCTTTAATTGAGGCAATGCGGTCTACTGCAAATTGCTCATGTGGCGATGCCATTTCTCCCGGATTTAAAACAGGTCCTTTGGCTTGTTCTTCTACATCTGCAGCACGGCCATCCCAGAATTGGGCAATATGCAGGGCGGCATTGAAAGAAGTGGGTGCATTGCGGTCGCCAATATTCCATTTATGGCCTATTGAAGTCGGCAAATTGTCTACACCATAGGTAGCCAAATTATGACAGCTGTTGCAGCTTATCCAAGCACTTTTAGATAACC
>JBIIGU010000229.1:0-3075 GCA_044236275.1 Bacteroidia bacterium
GCGCTTCTTCCTTTTTTAAAATCAGGAGTAGCCACAATACAAACGGCTATTCTGGTAGACCGCAACCACAAAACTTTTCCGGTAGCTGCAGATTTTATTGGCATAAGCCTATCTACTACTTTGCAGGAGCATATTGCTGTTACCATTGAAAAGAAAAAAGTAAATGTGTTTTTGCAATAAACACCAATAGCTGTTTTGTTTGGAATGTGAATGTAAAAGGTTAAAAAAATCCTAATGCCTTTCCTTCCAGATTTGATTGAAGGATTTTTCTGCAACTTTAGGAAACTCCCTATCCTCACCCCATGCAGTTTTAAAAAAAGACTTGAGCATAAAGTTCTTAATGGTGGCACCTTTGTTCATGTTCTTTCTGCTTAACATCATCTTTTTCCAACTGTACCACATCAACTTCTCAGCACTTTTTGCATGGCCCTGCTGCACGCTGTCGCGTCTGTTTCTAAGCAAATGATTATGCAAATCAATTTTCATTGGACAAACCTGCGTACAGTTGCCACAGAGCGATGAAGCGTAGCTAAGGTGTTTAAACTCATCAAGTCCTTGCTCATGAGGCTGGGTAACCGCGCCAATTGGCCCACTATTATTAACGCCATATACATGGCCACCAATGACCTGATAAACCGGACAAACATTGGCGCATGCTCCACACTTGATGCACGACAATGCTTGTCGCTGATCGGGCTGAGCAAGCAGATTGGTTCTGCCATTGTCAATCAACACCACAATAAACTCGGCAGGTGCATCATAATCATCCGGTGTTTTAGGACCAATAACACTGTTATAGGAGGTAATTTTCTGGCCCGTACCATAGGTAGCAAGTAAGGGAAAGAAGGTATCAATATCATTTAATGTAGGAATAATTTTATCTATCCCTGCAATTACAATATGCGTATTGGCTAAAGCGGTAATCATGCGGATATTGCCTTCATTTTCCGTAATGGCTACCATGCCGCTGTCTGCAATTAAAAAATTAGCTCCCGTAATACAAACATCTATTGCTGCTTTGCTAAAATAACTGCGCATTATTTCTCTCACATCTGAGGTAATACCCTCGGCATCGGCCTCCATAGAAGTGCCAATTTTGGCATTAAGTAACCCTGCAATTTCTTTTTCTGTTTTATGCATAGCAGGATTTACCATATGAAATGGTGCTTCAGCGGCTACATCAACTATATATTCGCCAATATCGGTTTCAATAACTTCTATGCTTGATTCCCTTAAAAAGGAATTGAGTTCAATTTCTTCGCTCAGCATGGATTTGCTTTTAAACACACGCTGCGCGCCATTTTTACTAATGAGTTGCAGGATTTCCTTCCTTGCCGTTTCTGCATCATGCGCCCAAACCACACGGCCGCCTCTGCGCATAAGGGTAGCCTCAAAATCAATCAGGTATTTATCCAGATTCTCCGTTACCTTCCACTTCAGATAGGCCGCACGGTCCTTGGCCAGTTCCTCGTTCTTATATTGTCTTCTTGCAGTTCTTAAAGCATCCTGATACCGTTGCCCATGCACATAAACTACATTACGCTGCTCCTTGTTGGCAGTTGCATGGGTAGATTTACTTAAAAAAACATCGGCCGGGCGCATCCTTTTCAAATTAAATAAATAAATCTGTTATTCCGTTAACAGCATATTGTCAATGAGTCTTACTTCTCCACACCTGCCTGCAAATAAGGCCACTGCCGATTCATCTGCTGATTGCAAAGGCAACAAGGTGTGTGCATTTACGATTTCAAGATATTCAAGCTGAAGGGATTTATTTAAGCGAGCCCTGCAGGATTCAAGTAATTCCTGTTTTTGCGCAAATTTATAATTGTCCTTCATTTCAAAAAGTGTGCGCGAAATAACAATTGCCTGCTTTCTGTATTCAGGTGAAAGCCTTCTGTTTCTAGAACTCATGGCCAATCCATCCGGCTCACGTTGGGTTGGGCAAAATACCAGCGAAACAGGAATATGCTCCAGCTCAACCAAAGTATTAATAATCATGCATTGCTGATAATCTTTTAGGCCAAAATAAGCCCGCGTTGGTTTTACCGCATGCAACAAACGACTCACCACCTCTGCCACGCCATCAAAATGGCCAGGTCTTGAAGCGCCTTCGAAAATTGAGGAAACGGACCCCAGATTCCTTAACTTTACCTGCATTCCGGAAGGATACATCTCCTTTACCTCCGGATGAAAGAGAACATGGGTTCCGGCTTGGGTAAGCAAAACTATATCTTCTGCAGGTGTTCTCGGGTAGGTTTCCAAATCGGCTGCCTGATTAAACTGGGTAGGATTAACAAAGATGCTGCAAACCACCAAGTCATTCTCAGACAAAGCTCTTTTAACAAGGGAAATATGCCCATTATGAAGGGCACCCATGGTGGGAACAAACCCAATTTCCAATCCTTTTTGCGCAGCCTTTAGCAAATGCTGCTGTAGGCCGCTTATAGTTTTCGAGAGATGCAAGACCCTTGAATTTAATTATAGCGTGTTAATTTTCTGTAACTTATCCTATAAATAGGAAGAAAACGGGCGAATATTAAGGATTTTTTTAACATTAAGCATAACTTTGCATACTTTTTTAAGCACATTGGCTATGACAAAGAAACGTATATTGTTCATATCATCAGAAATGACACCTTACCTTCAGGTAAGTACAGTTGGAGAACTAGCAAGAAGATTGCCACAAGCCATTCAGGAGAAAGACAATGAAATTAGGGTATTAATGCCTAGATTTGGATGCATCAACGAGAGAAGAAACAGGCTTCATGAAGTGGTTAGGCTATCTGGAATAAACATTACCATTGATGATAATGACAATCCGTTAACCATTAAGGTGGCCTCTTTGCCTGAGGCTAAGATGCAGGTTTATTTCCTTGATAATGAAGATTATTTCCATCGTAAGCATGTTTACACTGACGAGAATAATGAGTTTTTCGGAGACAATGACGAAAGAACCATTTTCTTCTGCAAAGGTGCTTTGGAAACCGTAAAAAAATTAGGATGGCAACCAGATATCATTCATTGCCAAGGCTGGATGACCAGCCTTATACCGCTTTATCTTAAGACTATATA
>JBIIGU010000230.1:0-3070 GCA_044236275.1 Bacteroidia bacterium
ATGAAAGGTAAGCAAAACAGGATTTAATCCGGCACCTTTTGCAAAAATAATTATAGGTAAACTGCTGGAAGTCATTTGCTCCATAAACGCCTGAATAGGCATATGATGAAGATTAAAAGCAAAATGACTTGAGTCGGTAAGGATGTTTAGAGTATTAATCAGTTCGTCTACTCGTTGCGGCAGAGGGTTGTTATATTCAGGGTTTTTCTCTGTAAGCTCAAAACGATCGAGGTCTTTGCCGGAAAGTTGAGCGTAGGTGAGTAACAGCTGTAATAGGGTTGTTTGGTTCATTATTGAATAATCAGCTGACACAGCAAAATTGCGGCCAACTTTTTTGTCAAAACTATATTAAACATAAGATATATCAATGACCTGTGTATTTTTTCAATAATTTTAAATAAAAAACTGTTTATCAGCCGATTAAATTTAAATTTTTTCTACAATTGGGAAACCATAAATTTGCCGCTCTAAACTACTGACTAACTAATTGACTATGACAACCAATGAGATTGTAGAAAAGGTTTTAACGAAGGCCGGGAAGGCTTATGTAAACTTAACTGCAGCAGAACTTGTGCAGCATGCTATTATTAACGGAGAAGGAGTATTAACCGATACCGGAGCTTTAATGGCCGACACAGGCGAATTTACCGGGCGATCGCCAAAGGATAAATTTTCTGTATGCGATACTAAAACCGAAAATACGGTTTGGTGGGGTGATGTGAACCAAAAATTTGAACCGGCTAAGTTTGAATCTTTGCTAAACAAGGTGTTGGAGCACTATGCTGGTAAAAAACTTTATGTAAGAGATGCCTATGCCTGCGCTGATCCTAGATATAAATTAAATATCCGTGTAATTAATGAAACTGCATATCATAACTTGTTTTGCCACAATCTGTTTCTTCGCCCAACTGCCCAGGATCTAGTTGATTTTAAACCGGAATGGCTAATACTCAATGCCCCGAGTTTTAAGGCTGATAAAAGTGTTGATGGCACACGGCAGCATAATTTTTCGATTATTGATTTCAGCCGGAAAATAATTCTGATTGGAGGCAGTGGTTATACCGGTGAAATGAAGAAAGGAATCTTTACGGTATTAAACTATATACTCCCTGAAGAGAAAGGTGTTTTATCTATGCACTGCTCCGCCAATATTGGCAGAGATGGAGATACTGCTGTGTTTTTCGGACTATCAGGTACAGGTAAGACCACACTCTCGGCAGATCCGGAGCGCAAATTGATTGGTGATGATGAACATGGCTGGGCTGATGATAGCGTCTTTAACTTTGAAGGCGGATGCTATGCCAAGTGTGTTGATTTAACTAAGGAAAAAGAGCCTCAAATTTATGATGCTATCCGTTTTGGTTCGCTTGTAGAAAATACCCGTTTCTATGAAGGAACATCTACGGTTGATTATACCAATATTAGCGTTACGGAAAATACCCGAGCTGCTTATCCAATATATTTAATAGACAATATTGCAGTGCCGTCTGTTGGTAAAGCCCCTGAGAATATTTTCTTCTTAACTGCTGATGCTTTTGGTGTGCTGCCTCCAATATCAAAATTAAATGCGGGTCAGGCTATGTATAGCTTTATAAGCGGATATACTGCTAAAGTTGCAGGCACAGAAGCAGGTGTAACAGAGCCACAGGCAACATTCTCTGCCTGCTTTGGTAAGGCGTTTTTACCTCTGCATCCAGGCAAGTATGCTAAAATGTTAGGTGAAAAATTAAAGGCTAATCCCAATATCAATGTTTGGCTGGTAAATACCGGCTGGACCGGTGGTGCTTATGGTGTGGGTTCTCGTATGAAATTGTCCTATACAAGAGCCATGATTACTGCAGCATTAAATGGCTCTTTAAACAAGGTTGGTTTTGAGGCGCATCCTGTATTTGGTTATATGATGCCATCCGCTTGCCCAAATGTACCGGCAGAGTTGTTAAACCCTCGTAATACTTGGGCAGATAAGTCTGCTTATGATGCACAAGCCAACAAATTAGCTAATATGTTTGTTTCTAACTTTGAACAATTTGCAGCAGGCGTAGATGCAGAAATTTTGGCTGCTGCTCCAAAAGCAACGCAGAAGGCTTAAGTACTTTTATAATTATTAATAAAAAAATCCGCTGCAGAATTAACGGCAGCGGATTTTTTATGGGCTAATATTACGAGACTATTTCTTGCTTTTGGCTTCAGCCATCTTAACAGCAGTGTATGCATTTACAATGCCACCTGTTTTGCAAAGAGATTTCATTGAAGTTGTTTTGGCTTTTCCACCAAAGAAGAAGAGTTTCTTCTTACCTGCCTTTGCACCTGGTATAATTACATTTCCATTAACAGGTATGGCAGAGGCTGTTAAAATTTGTTTCACTTCTGATGCGGTAAATTGCGGATAGTATGAACGTATAATTGCAGCAACGCCTGCAGTAACAGGTGCAGCCATACTGGTTCCGTTATACGTATCATAGGCTGAGAAAGGAACGCAAGAATAAATATCTACACCTGGGGCAAAAACATCTACATTGCTTGCTCCAAAGTTAGAGAAAGGCGCAGCTATGTATTTACCACCTTTCCAGTTCGATGCACCAACTTCTATCCAACTGTCGGATTCTTTACCATCATTAAATTTATCGGTTGGGTAATTGGGTAAGGTATCAGTGTTTTTGCTATCATTTCCTGCAGCGTGTATCATAAGCACATCTTTACTTTGTGCATACATTATGGCTTCATCAACTGCAGACTTATAAGGTGAATGTGATTTTCCAAAACTCATGTTAATAATACTTGCACCATTGTCTGCAGCATATCTGATAGCGTTGGCAACATCTTTATCTCTTTCATCGCCATCTGGTACTACACGCAAAACCATAATTCTTACATTATCTGCTACTCCTTTCATGCCAATATTGTTGGTTCTTACAGCAGCAATGATGCCGGCCACATGCGTACCATGCTCACCTTTAGGGCCACTCACATAATTGCTTCCGTAAAATCTTTCGTTTACATCTTCATAATTATCTCCAATCAATATCCTTGGGTTAAATTCAGTGTTATATCCAAACTTAACGCCTTTGGC
>JBIIGU010000231.1:0-3068 GCA_044236275.1 Bacteroidia bacterium
GATGATATTTACCATTTCTTCTTTTGCTACCCTCACCATCTGCCATGCTTGAGAGGATATATAAATCTGCTGCGACACATTGTGATTAAACTCGTTATTAATATCGCTTATTAATTCCATTTTAAGGTGTGAAGCAGAAAAACCCGGTTTTGAAACACGAAAAATCAGGCTGTTGGGGTTCATACGTTCCATCAGAATCACCAGCCTTTCATATGCTTGCAATTTTAGTGGTGTAACCAGTTTATTTTGTTCCAATTTTAAGCGCGACTGTCTGCGCCTGTATTCATCATCAAAAAAGCTTTTGAGCAAAAAATATACTACGCCAAATACCACCAATGCAGGTATTAGGTATTTTAGAAATTCCAGAAACAGCTGAAAATAATTTATATTGTCCATAAGGATTTTTTGGGAAGGCGAAATTACACGGATACGTGGTATAAACAAGCCATTGTTTTTAAAAAAATCCATCAAAATATACAATCTGTTAAAACGTGGGAAACTTCTTTTCTTTCCTCGTTTCAGCAGGGTAAATTTGCTTGTCGAGAAATGGCAAAAACTAAGAAAAACAATATCATCAGGCCTGCTGATGAAAAGGCAATCGATTTTGAGCAGGAGGAAATAACCGATAAACCTGAACCAACAGCAGTCAAAGGCAAATTGGCCTGGCTGAAAGATGAGCGTCTGCTAAAAATAACCGGTTTGGTTTTTTTTCTCTTTGCCTGCTATTCCGCAGTTGCTTTTATTTCTTTCTTAACCAGCTGGCAAAAAGATCAGAGCCTGGTTCTGAGTTTGGGTTGGGATATGTTTTTACAAACCGATCCGGATGCTGCCGAGAATTGGTTAGGTAAGACAGGGGCATGGCTGGCCTACACTTTTATTTATGAAGGGTTCGGCATTGCATCATTCTTGTTCTCTCTGGTTGCAGGCTTAATCGGCATCAGATTGCTTACAGAAACTACGCCTTTGCCGCTGCTCAAAACCATACGTTATTCTTTCTTTGCTCTTATTTGGTCATCTCTGTTGCTAGGATACATTTTCTTTAGCAATTGGCAAATTCTGGGTGGTTCATTCGGGCACTTCGGATATTTATATCTAAAAGGTATAGTTGGAAATGCAGGTGTGGCATTGTTGCTTATTTTTTATCTGCTTGTGTTTCTTGTGGCATCCTTCAATATCCGTTTTTATGAGCCAAGAGCTGCTCACCCAAATAACAACGAAGACGCAAACGTGGATGATGAAGTGCACAGAGGAACACTAATTAAGCCGGATGCAGAAGTTGAAAATCTTCCTATCAATCCGGATGATTTTAAACTAGAGATTAAAGAGAATGTAGTAGAGGAATTACCTATAGCAGAAGAGGTAAAAAAAAACGATGAAACCATAGAGATCATTTTGCCAACCGAGCCGGTTGAAGAAAACAAAGCGGATGAAGAGGTGGTGATATCCCCGGTTGTGCTTGCCACGGCAGCAGGCCTTGGTACTGCAGCCAATGCAGTTACAACAGACAGCGGCCTTGTGCTTGAAGTGCAGGAAACGCCACAGGAAGAAGAAGCCGTTGATGAAAATCCGGATAAGCCGGAGTATGGCTCGCTTGATTCTGAATATGACCCCACTCTTGATTTTAGCAATTACCAGTTTCCTACCCTTGATTTACTTAACGATTATGGCGATGATAAGGCCAAGGTTGAAACCGAAGAGCTGAACACCAAAACCAACATGATTGTTGAAACACTGAAGAACTACAATATCGCTATCAAAAAGATTTCAGCTACCATTGGTCCAACTGTTACGCTCTACGAAATAGTGCCGCAAGACGGTGTGCGCATTGCAAAAATTAAAAATCTGGAAGATGATATTGCATTGAGTTTGGCTGCCTTGGGTATACGCATTATTGCACCTATTCCGGGCAGAGGTACTATCGGTATTGAGGTGCCTAATGAGAAGCCGGCAATGGTATCTATGCGCTCGGTATTGGCCAGTGGTAAATTTCAGAATGCAGATATGGATTTGCCAGTTGCATTTGGAAAAAATATTCAAAACGAAGTATTCGTAGCCGACCTTGCAAAGATGCCTCACTTGCTTATGGCAGGTGCAACCGGTCAGGGGAAGTCGGTTGGTTTAAACACCATCCTGGTTTCACTATTATATAAGAAGCATCCCTCTCAAATTAAGTTTGTTCTGGTTGATCCAAAAAAGGTTGAACTCAGTATTTATAAAACCATTGAACGACATTTTCTTGCAAAAATTCCGGGTGATGCCGATGCCATTATCACCGATACCAAGCTGGTGGTAAACACGCTGAATTCACTATGCGTGGAAATGGACTCTCGTTACGATTTACTTAAAGATGCTCAGGTTAGAAACCTTAAAGAGTATAATGCAAAATTTATTTCACGCAAACTCAATCCCAATAACGGCCATCGTTTCTTACCTTATATCGTTGTGGTAATTGATGAGGTGGCAGATTTGATGATGACAGCAGGAAAAGAAGTGGAGCATCCTATAGCGCGTTTGGCACAGTTGGCTCGCGCCATTGGCATACATCTGATTCTTGCTACACAGAGGCCTTCGGTTAATGTAATAACCGGTATGATTAAGGCCAACTTCCCGGCTCGTGTAGCTTTCAGGGTTTCGCAAAAAACAGATTCACGTACCATTCTGGATGCAAACGGTGCCGACCAGCTAATTGGCAAAGGCGATATGCTTTATACTGTTGGTAATGATTTGGTGCGCTTGCAATGCGCTTTTGTTGATACGCCTGAAGTTGATAGGATTGCAAATTTTATTGGCAATCAGCAAGGTAAAGAGCCTTACGTATTGCCTGAGGTGAAAAATGAAAATGAAGAGGGTGGAGGAGATGATTTTGATCCGAGAGAACGGGATAGCCTGTTTGATGAGGCAGCACAAATTATTGTGCAACATCAGCAAGGTTCAACTTCTTTGCTTCAACGCAGACTAAACTTGGGTTATAACCGTGCAGGAAGATTAATAGACCAGCTTGAGCGTGCAGGAATTGTAGGGCCATTTAAGGGAAGCAAAGCGCGCGAAGTTCTAATAAGCGACATCAT
>JBIIGU010000232.1:0-3060 GCA_044236275.1 Bacteroidia bacterium
CCCGTTGAAGTAGCCATGACCTACAATAATGGATATACAGAGAATCTCCATTCATACGTAAATAACATCAACACCATAGAAGGTGGCACACACGTTGCCGGTTTTAGAAGAGCATTAACCCGCACATTAAAATCTTATGCCGAGAAAGAAGGCTTGCTAAAAAATGTGAAGGTGGAAATAAGCGGTGATGACTTTAGAGAGGGCTTAACTGGTGTAATTTCCGTAAAAGTAGCTGAACCTCAATTTGAAGGTCAGACCAAAACAAAATTGGGTAATAGTGATGTTACCGGTGCTGTTGATCAATGCGTGGGAGATATGCTTTCCAATTATCTGGAAGAGAATCCGCGTGAAGCAAAACTAATTGTTCAGAAAGTGGTATTGGCTGCAACAGCCCGCGCTGCAGCGCGCAAAGCACGCGAGATGGTTCAGCGCAAAGGAGCCATGAGTGGAAGTGGTCTGCCTGGTAAGCTGGCTGATTGCTCTGAAACCGATCCGCAAAAATGTGAAATTTATCTGGTGGAAGGAGACTCAGCAGGTGGAACAGCTAAACAAGGTCGTGACAGAAATTTTCAAGCTATTTTGCCTTTAAGAGGAAAAATACTGAATGTAGAGAAAGCCCTTGAACATAAAATTTATGAGAACGAAGAGGTGAAAAATATGTTTACCGCTTTAGGCGTAAGTATTGGAACCGCAGATGATGGAAAAGCATTGAATATGGAGAAACTTCGCTACCACAAAATCATTATCATGACTGATGCTGACGTTGATGGTAGTCACATTCGCACCCTTATTTTAACCTTATTTTTCCGATATATGAAGGAGTTAGTTGAGTTTGGATATATTTACATTGCTCAGCCACCATTGTATTTGGTAAAGAAAGGGAAAGATGAAGAATACTGCTGGACAGAGCCACAACGTGATGAAGCAGTTAACCGTTTAGCCAAAGGCGGTAATCCTGATAGCGTAAATATTCAGCGCTACAAAGGGTTGGGTGAGATGAATGCAGAGCAATTATGGTCTACCACAATGAATCCGGATACAAGAACACTAAAGCGAGTAACGCTTGAAAGTGCAGCTGAGGCAGATCATATTTTTAGTATGCTCATGGGAGATGAAGTGCCGCCTCGCAGAGAGTTTATTGAGGCCAATGCCCGTTATGCAAAAATTGATGCATAGTGTAAATAGATTAATCATAAATCCTCCGGCTTGTTAAGTGCGGAGGTTTTTTTTATAAGAAATATTAATGGATATAAGAAGAATTGCAGTTTACTGCGGATCGGCCAAAGGCAATGATCCCATTTATATTGAGCAGGCTAAAGTCATTATTCATGAGATGCATGCAAAAGGCATGGGTTTGGTTTATGGTGGTGGTAATGTTGGAATAATGGGCATTATAGCCGATGAAATGCTTAAAATTGGCGGAGAAGTAATTGGCATCATCCCTCAAAAACTATTGGAAAAAGAAGTAGCTCATCAAGGTATTACACAATTAATAGTGGTAGATGATATGCATCAGCGTAAAGCTAAAATGTTTGAGTTAAGCGATGCAATCATTGCATTACCCGGTGGCATTGGTACCATGGAAGAGTTGTTCGAGGCATTTACCTGGAGTCAGCTGGGATATCATGAAAAGCCTTGTGGTGTGCTGAATGTCAAAGGCTATTATAACCACCTGTATGAGTTTTTGCAGCACATGGTAGACCATGGATTTTTAAAGCAAGAATTTAAAGATATGTTGTTGTTTGATTCAAATCCGGCAGCCATTATTAATCGTCTACAGGCATTTGAGTTTCCAAAAATGCTAAAGTGGTATTAGCATTTGGCTAGTCATTTTTATTGCACCTAACTTTAAAACAATAGCACAATAAGGTTATCTAAGCCTTTAACTGCTTAAAATGTTTGCGTTAGGTGCAGGAATATCCTAAATTGCACATCTTATGGATTCAATGAGTTTACAATACAATACCGAGCGCAGCAAAATGATGATTGGTGAATATGGTCGCACCGTTCATAAAATGATTGCTTATGCGGTAGCAGAACAAGACAGAGAACGCAGAAACAAGCTGGCTCAGGCTTTGATTACGCTTATGGGCAACATGAATCCGCATTTGCGTGATGTGGCAGATTACAGGCAAAAGCTGTGGGATCACCTTTTTGTAATGTCGGATTTTAAATTGGATGTAGATGCTCCTTATCCAATGCCTGATCCTGCAAACATCAATAAAAAGCCTTCACCAATGAATTATCCGCAAAAGCGCATTCGCTTCAAATTTTACGGTAAGAACATTGAACAAATGATAGAGAAAGCTGCTGAAATGGAAGACGGCCCTGCTAAGTCCGGATTTATAAATATCATTGGCTCATTCATGAAAAATGCCTGTAAAAACTGGAACGAAGAAATGCTGGCTGATGAGGAGATTCTGGCGCATCTGGAAATGCTTTCAGGTGGCCGTATCATCATGACCCCAAGTGAAGATGTGCAATTTAATGCGCTGCAGCAGCAAGGTCATTATCACAAACGACCCGGAGGTAGTCAGCACCGTGGTAAACAAGGCGGAAACCGCAATTTTAGAAACGGTGGAAATAACCGAAATAACCGAAACTTTAGAAATAATAATAACAGAAACAGGGGCAATTAAGCCTCTGTTTTTATAACATCATCGCGCTAATTCTTATTGTAGCTTATACGCATGAGAGATTACGATTTTAAATCTATTGAAAAACGCTGGCAGACAGAATGGGAAAAGCAGCACATTTACAAAGTCTCAGAAGATCACAAGAGGCCTAAATGCTATGTGCTGGATATGTTTCCCTATCCAAGCGGTGCAGGATTGCATGTAGGACATCCATTGGGCTATATTGCCTCAGATATTTATGCCAGATACAAGCGTCTTAAAGGCTATAATGTTTTGCATCCAATGGGCTATGATTCCTTTGGTTTACCTGCAGAGCAATACGCTATTCAAACAGGTCAGCAACCTGCTGTAACCACACAAAATAATATTCAGCGTTACAGAGAACAACTTGGAAAAATTGGCTTTTCGTTCGATTGGAGTCGCG
>JBIIGU010000234.1:0-3052 GCA_044236275.1 Bacteroidia bacterium
TGATGTAGCGTTTATTGCTGTTGGCACTCCTCCGGGAGAAGATGGCAGCGCAGATTTAAAGTATGTGTTGGCTGTGGCTTCTCAGATTGGAGAGAATATTGAAGACTATCTAGTTGTGGTTACCAAAAGTACCGTTCCTGTTGGCACCGCCACCAAGGTTAAAAAAGCGGTTCAGGATGCGTTGGACAAGCGCAGTTCACGTGTTACGTTTGATGTGGCATCCAATCCTGAATTTTTAAAGGAGGGTGCAGCCATTGATGATTTTCAGCGCCCGGACAGGATTGTAATTGGCGTGGAAAGCCAGCGTGCAGAAGATGTGATGCGCAAGCTGTACAAGCCTTTCCTGCTCAATGGCCATCCAATCATTTTTATGGATATACCATCTGCAGAAATGACTAAGTATGCTGCTAATGCAATGCTGGCTACCAAAATCAGTTTCATGAATGATATTGCAAATCTTTGTGAAATAATGGGTGCTGATGTAAACTTGGTAAGAAAAGGTATAGGTAGTGATCCGCGTATTGGTAATAAATTCATTTATCCGGGTATAGGTTATGGCGGTTCTTGTTTTCCAAAAGATGTAAAGGCATTGGTAAAAACTGCAAAGGAAAATGGTTATAGCATGCGCATATTGCAGGCTGTTGAAGAGGTAAATGAAAGTCAAAAATCTGTGTTGGTTGGTAAAATATTGACGCATTTTCATAACTCGGTAAAGGGTAAAACTTTTGCCTTGTGGGGATTGTCTTTTAAGCCTAAAACTGATGACATGCGCGAAGCGCCTTCATTGGTTATTATTGATATGCTGATACGGGCCGGTGCAAACGTTGTAGCCTATGATCCGGTGGCCATGCATGAAGCAAAGAAAATTATCGGAGACCAGATAAGTTATGCAGCCAAGCCTGATTCAGCGGTGGTAGATGCAGATGCCTTGATTATTGCAACAGAATGGCCTGAGTTTCGTTCTCCGGATTTTAATATGATGAAGAAACTCATGAAAGGCCATGTTATATTTGACGGGCGAAATATTTATGACCCGGTTGAAATGAAAGAACTCGGATTTGAATACTACTGCATAGGAATAAAAACTACATAACCAATTTATTTATGCCAAGAATATTAATAACAGGTGCAGCAGGATTTTTGGGATCACATTTGTGTGACCGTTTTATAAAAGAGGGTTATGAGGTTGTAGGGATGGATAATTTAATTACTGGTGATCTTAAAAACATTGAGCACTTGTTTAAATTAAAGGAGTTTGAATTTTACCATCATGATGTAAGCAAATTTGTTCATGTATCAGGTAAGTTGGATTATATTCTGCACTTCGCATCACCTGCCAGCCCTATTGATTACCTGAAAATACCAATTCAAACCTTAAAAGTAGGTTCTTTAGGAACCCATAATTGCCTTGGTCTAGCAAAAGATAAGAAGGCGCGTATTTTGGTGGCTTCAACCTCTGAAGTTTATGGAGACCCTATGGTGCACCCCCAAAGAGAGGATTATTGGGGTAATGTAAATCCTGTTGGTCCGCGCGGGGTGTATGATGAAGCCAAGCGCTTTCAGGAAGCCATTACAATGGCGTATCATACTTATCATGGTTTGGAAACAAGAATTGTGCGTATTTTTAATACGTATGGTCCGCGTATGCGACTTAATGACGGAAGGGTATTACCTGCATTCATTGGTCAGGCATTACGTGGTGAAGATTTAACTGTTTTTGGAGATGGCTCACAAACACGTTCGTTTTGTTTTGTAGATGATCTGGTTGAAGGTATTTATAGATTGCTTTTAAGTGATTATGCCTATCCTGTAAATATTGGTAACCCTGATGAAATTACCATTAAGGAGTTTGGAGAAGAAATTATTAAACTAACCGGAACCAAACAAAAACTTATTTATAAGCCACTGCCTAAAGATGACCCTAAGCAAAGACAACCCAATATTGATTTGGCAAGAAAACTTTTAGGTTGGGAGCCAAAGATAAATAGGGCAGAGGGCTTAAGAATGACATATGACTATTTCAGAAACTTACCCCCGGAAGAACTGCATAAAAGTGCCCACCGATTTGACTAATTGAATGCTTAGCGAAAAGATTGCTTGAGTTTTTTACCCACATCAGGCAACTCAACTGTTGGGAGCGCATGGTTTTTTTCAGGCCTTGATTTTCTTTTGCCCTTTCTGAACAACAATCTGAAAACGTTGCTATTGCTCAAATCTATTATAAGCAGGCACAGAATGATACCTGTTGCTTTAAAAATGTTTCCCAATGTATTGGCCGGTTTTGGAACCAAAGCTTTCATCAATAACAGATTAAGTTATCCACAAAAATAGGCCTAGTTTCATGAAAACCTAATTTATTTATTGAATATCAGCTTATTCTCAATTTTTTGGCCAAAAATTGGGCGGTGTGCCCTTTGGTTTTTTTTACCATTTCCTCAGGTGTTCCTTCAAAAACAATTTCACCACCATTTTTACCAGCATCCGGGCCAAGGTCAATAATCCAGTCTGCACATTTTATTACATCCATATTGTGCTCTATTACAATTATGCTGTGCCCTTGATGTATTAATGCATTAAAGGAAGTAAGCAACTTGTTTATATCATGAAAATGAAGCCCGGTTGTAGGTTCATCAAAAATGAACAGCACATGTTCCTGTGTTTTGCCTTTGCCTAAAAATGAAGCCAATTTTACCCGTTGGGCTTCGCCACCTGATAAGGTATTGGATGACTGGCCCAATTGAACATAACCCAAACCCACATCGGCCAAAGGCTTTATTTTATTAATGATAGAAGTGTCTGATGCAAAATAATCCATCGATTCGTCAATGGTCATTTTTAACACATCGCTGATGTTTTTTCCTTTATAAGTTATATCAAGAATTTCTTCTTTGAAGCGGCTTCCTTTGCATTCCTCGCAGGGCAAATGTATATCTGCCATAAACTGCATTTCAATGGTTACTTCTCCTTCTCCCATGCAAGTTTCGCACCTACCACCGTCTACATTAAACGAAAAGTGCTGAGGCTTGTATCCCCTTGATTTAGCAATAGGTTG
>JBIIGU010000007.1:0-11689 GCA_044236275.1 Bacteroidia bacterium
TTCATATCTAAAAAAGCAAACAGCATCAAGCGGTTATTTCGTATTTAATATCGGCACAGGAAAGGGAAATTCGGTAATGGAGGTAATACGCTCATTTGAAAAAGTAAGCGGTACGAAACTACATTATGAAATTGGTGCACGCAGAGCAGGCGATGTGGTGCAGATTTATGCAGTGTGTGATAAAGCAAAAAAAGAATTGGGATGGAATGCATTGCGCAATTTAGATAACTGCATGCAAACTGCCTGGCAATGGGAACAGCAACTAAAAAATTTAAATATACAAGCCTAAGTTTATTTGTAAGATGACAACAAAAAAAAGCATATTAATTACCGGTGGAGCAGGATTTATTGGCTCACACGTGGTGCGTCTGTTTGTAAATAAGTATCCCGATTATGAGATTTTTAATCTGGATAAATTAACCTATGCCGGCAACTTAGCCAATATTGCTGATGTAGCAAACAAACCTAACTACAACTTTATTAAAGCAGATATTGTAGATGCTGCTCAAATCAATACCTTGTTTGAAACGCACCGATTTGATGCCGTGATTCACCTGGCTGCCGAAAGCCATGTAGATCGCAGTATTACCAATCCAATGGATTTTGTAATGACCAATGTGGTGGGTACGGTTAATTTGCTCAATGCGTTTAAAAATTTATGGAAGGGCGCATTTGATGGAAAACTATTTTATCATGTGAGTACGGATGAGGTTTACGGAAGTTTGCATGATGGTGGATTTTTTCTTGAAACCACCCCTTACGATCCGCAATCACCCTACTCAGCTTCAAAGGCTAGTTCCGATCATTTCGTGCGTGCTTATCATAACACCTATAACATTCCTGTGGTGCTCAGTAACTGTTCAAACAATTATGGGCCAAATCAATTCCCTGAAAAACTCATTCCGCTATTCATCAATAATATTCGCCATAATAAACCACTACCTGTTTATGGTAAAGGAGAGAATGTGCGCGATTGGCTTTATGTAATAGACCACGCCCGTGCAATTGATGATGTGTTTCATAAAGGGAAAACCGGAGAAACTTATAAT
This sequence comes from Bacteroidia bacterium, assembly GCA_044236275.1. Lineage (GTDB taxonomy): Bacteria > Bacteroidota > Bacteroidia > UKL13-3 > UKL13-3 > JAJTFA01. The sequence goes on from JBIIGU010000007.1 coordinate 1,050, forward strand.
ATCGGTGGTTTCAACGAATGGAAGAATCTTGACTTGGTAAAAGTAATTTGTAAAACCATGGATGAGAAATTGGGAAGACCTGCGGGAGAATCAGAAAAACTGATCACCTATGTAACAGATCGTGCCGGACACGATTTGCGCTATGCCATCGATTCAAATAAAATCATGAAAGAACTTGGCTGGCAACCATCACTGCAGTTTGAAGAAGGTATTGCAAAAACAATTGATTGGTACTTAGCCAATCAGCAGTGGATGGACGAAGTAACCAGTGGCGATTATCAGAAGTATTACGAAAACATGTACGCGAAACGATAACATATGAAAGGAATAATTTTAGCCGGAGGAAGCGGCACCCGTTTACATCCGCTTACACTTGCTGTAAGCAAACAACTGATGCCTGTTTATGATAAGCCCATGATTTATTATCCGCTGAGCACACTGATGCTGGCAGGTATAAATGAGGTATTGATTATTTCTACACCGCATGATTTGCCGGGGTTTAAAAAGTTGCTGGGAGATGGCTCACAGATAGGTTGTCGCTTTGAGTATGCAGAACAGCCTAGCCCCGATGGCTTGGCGCAGGCATTTATTATAGGCGAAAAATTTGTTGGTAAAGATAAAGTAGCATTGATTTTAGGTGATAATATTTTCTTTAGCTCAGGATTAAGTAAATTGCTAAAGGACAATAATAATCCGGATGGTGGTGTGGTATTTGCCTACCATGTTAGCGATCCTGAACGCTATGGTGTGGTTGAGTTTGACGGGCAGATGAATGCAATTAGTATTGAAGAAAAGCCTGCACAGCCAAAATCTAATTATGCGGTTCCCGGCTTATACTTTTATGATAATTCGGTTATTGATATTGCAAAAAATATTAAGCCTTCTCCACGGGGTGAATTGGAAATTACAGATGTAAACAGAGTGTATCTTGAGCAAGGTAAATTAAAGGTTGGCGTTTTGCAGCGCGGCACCGCTTGGCTAGATACAGGCACATTTGCTTCGCTGATGCAGGCCGGGCAGTTTGTGCAGGTTATTGAAGAAAGGCAAGGACTTAAAATTGGTTGTATTGAAGAGATAGCATATAAAAACGGCTGGATAACCAAGGAGAAATTAAAAGAAGAAGCAAACAAACTTCTAAAAAGCGGATACGGACAATATTTATTAAATCTTATAAAGTAAACATCAGTATATTATGAGTAATGCACAACACGAAGCGTTAAGAAAATCCAATCATCAGATTTCATTTGCATTGAGCCACTACAAACCACATGGCTTATCAGCAGCTTCATACCACAATATAGTTATTGGCGGACTTGGCGGTTCTGGTATAGGTGGCCGCATTGTAAAGTCATTGTTTGCCAATTCTTGTCCGGTTCCGGTAGAGTGCATTGCAGACTACAGTTTGCCTGCTTATGTAAATGAAAAGTCATTGGTTATACTCGGTTCATATTCCGGTAATACAGAGGAAACGCTTCAAATGTTTGAAGAAACTGTTAAGCGTGGCAGTAAAATACTTATACTCACTTCAGGTGGTAAACTTGGAGAATTGGCTGCAGCACATCAGTTGCACTGTTATCATCTCGAGCCGGGGTTTCAACCACGCATGGCACTTGGTTTTTCATTAACTTATCTTATTCAGATTTTTAATGAGCTAACCGGAAAGTCAGCTCAAACCGGATTAGAAAGTATGGCTTCATTATTTGAAGATACCAAACCTTACGAAGATGAGGCCACGGAATTGTTTGAAGTAATTAAACCAAAGGTAAAGAGCAAGCTGGTAGTCTTAACAGATGGATTGCTTGAGCCCATAGGTATTCGTTTTGCGCAACAGGTGCAGGAAAATGCAAAGCATGAGTGTTTTCAGCATACATTACCTGAAATGAATCATAATGTAATTGAATCTTACTATGGGCAGCTAGATACAGTTTTTATTATGCTTGACTCGATGCAGAGTGAACGTGTTACCTCCAGATTTGAATTCTTAAACAGCTTGCTTGCAGTAGAGTATAATAAGGTTATACATATGGAGCTATCAGATTTCTCTTATAGCAGCATATATAAACTTATTCATCGCCTAGACTGGTTATCCTTGTATATAGCAGATCACCGCAAGGTTGATTCTCTTAACGTTCCCAATATTGTATCCTTAAAAGAATTTTTAGAGAACGCTTAATAGGTATGGGTTTCTTTGGTAGCTTTTTTAAAAATACTCCTAAACTTGCCGATCGCAATTTTAAAAATCCTATCACAACGGAGTTTCACTCACATTTGCTTCCTGCAATAGATGATGGTGTTCGTACATTTGACGAAAGTCTGATGGTGCTTGAAGCTATGGCCCAAATGGGCTACAGAAAAGTGATTACTACTCCGCATATCATGGGTGATTTTTATAAGAATGGTTTTCACAACATACCTGAACTATGTAATCAACTGCAATTAAAATTAAAGGAAAAAAATATTCCCATCGAGTTACATGCAGCGGCCGAGTATATGGTTGATGATGCCTTTGAAGTAAAGATTAAAAACAATGACCTGCTTTGCTTTGGCGATAAGTACGTACTAGTTGAGTTGCCTTTTACAGAAGAGCCTGCTAACTTTAAACAAGTGTTGTTTGATTTACAGGTAAATGGTTACAAGCCGGTTTTAGCGCATCCTGAGCGTTATGGTTATATGGCCCAGCGCAAATCTAAATACGAAGAGCTTCATCAGGCCGGAATATTTTTTCAGTTGAATTTATTTTCCATATTGGGTTATTATTCTAAAGAAGTTCAAAAAACAGCTGAATGGCTTATATCTAATAAAATGGTTCATCTGGTGGGTTCAGATACACATGGTCCGCGTCATATAGAAGTCTTTCGCGCAGCAGTTAGCAGTCAACGCTACCAAAAACTTTGCGAATTACCCTTGCTTAATAATACACTCTAGCAACATTTCTCCTTTTTCCAATCCTCTAGTTAACAGACTTTTTTAGTTAAAGCTAAAGTCTACCATTTTTGTTCTACGGGTTATTTTATGGGCGGCACCAAACCAACCTAGTGCTTTGATTTTTGATTGAGGATTTAAAGGAAAAATATTGCTAGGCACGTTTGCCACAGGTTCAGCAAATAAGCCTGCAAATCCTCCACCTGTTCCATTGGTTAACTCTTGAAGCATCCTCACATAAAAAAAGAGTTGTTCTCGTGTAATGCTGTATACCTCAACCTTTATTGAGTCGCCCGGATAGTAACTTGGTTTTAATTCTGTTCCGCCTTCCTGTTCCTCTACTAGATTTATAGAGCGCCTCAGAGGGAAATTAAAGGTAGACTCAATTTCAATCTGTGCATTGGGTGAATTTTCACCTGCAGTAGATTCACTCACCACATTAAAGTTTCTCACTTCATTGTAATACTTCCATCCGGCTCCATCTTTAATTAGATAAGGGTTTGAGGCAACAGGGTTTCTTTTTACATAGTATTTTAAACGGTAGCTATCACCCAAACCTGCAGGGTCTATTGGCTTCATTTCTACATAGCCAGTACCTTCTGGAATAGGACCTCCGGGGCCATTGCTGCGTTCGGTTAGTACCCGTGTATAAAAACTATCGGGATGAAAAATAACAGGACGATTGATGCGTGATTGCGATATGAGTGTATCACCTTCAGGTAAGCGTATCAGCAAAGTATAAGTGCTATTGGGTTTAGGCAAGGTAGTAGTGGTTACATAGTTTCCGTTACCCACATGGTTGCAAATATCAATGTTCAGCACGCCACCTGTTGTATCAACAATAGCAACCGTTGCATTGATTACTTTTTCTGGTTCTCCGGCAAATAGGTATGGTACAGAACGCGATATTTTAATGGTATCTTTTATTAGTTTTAGCGGATCCTCAGGGTCATAAACAATCATACCTTCTATTACATATTGCGATTCTCCTTTATCACCTTCAATATCTATCTTTTCAATACATGCTTGCATGGTTAGCAACACAAACATTAATGGCATTATAAATTTTAATCTTTTCATGCGTTAAAATTTGAAATTATAGGTAAATGCAGGAATAGGAAATGCAAATAACGAAAACTGAACCAGTTCAGTTACATAACTTGAGTTATCAGCAATTCTTGGATACACAGCAAATGGATTGCGTCTGCCTAGTACGTTGTATAAACCAAAAACAACTTCCCATTCGTAGGTATACTTCATACGTTTAAAAAAGGATTTTGGCAATGCATCAGGCTTCACGCGCGGTTTGTTTTTTACACTTGCCGTTAAATCAACCCTGAAAAAATCGGGTATACGAATATTGTTTCTGGGAGCATTGGGATTGTGCGGCACGCCATAACCTTCGAACATAAATTTATTGGATGGCAGATTTACAGGAGTTCCGCTCCCGTAAATCACGTTCCCATTAATTGTCCAGCGTGGAGAAAGCTCATAACTGGTAATTACATTGAGGTTGTGCAGTTTATCAAAACGGGTAGGATACCATGTTCCATTATTTATTCTGTCTACCTGCCTTTCTGTTCGTGCGATAGTATAACTGATAAAGCCGGTGAGCTTGCCTGTATTCTTTTTAACATACCATTCCACTCCGTATGCTCGTCCTTTGCCACTCAGCAGCTGCCCTTCAAGAAAAGGATTAAGCAATAAATCGGCCCCATCAATGTAATCAATCTGGTTTTGCATGGTTTTGTAGTAGGCCTCAACAGAAGTTTCATAATCATCTGCTGCCCCAAAATTTCTGAAGTAGCCCAATGCAACCTGATCAGATAATTGAGGTTTGATGTTATTGGTGCTGGTTGTCCATACATCAAGCGGAATAGATGCTGCTGTATTCGATATTAGATGCAAGTACTGGGCAGTGCGCATATAACTGGCTTTGATGCTGCTCTTTTCGTTAATCTCATATTTAATCGAGAGTCGGGGCTCAAAGTTGTTATAGTTTTGTATATTTTGAAAACTGTTAAAACTATCTGTACTCTCCAGCGTGCGCCCGAAAACGGTGAACGAATCAGTATAGTTTTGCCTTACACCTTTACCTAGAAATTGATAGTTTGAAAAACGCACACCATAGGTAGCAGACCATCGGCTGCTCAGGGTTTGCTCATTAGAAATATATAATGCATTCTCTAGCGCAAACTTATCAGCCAGCTCAATGCGCTGCTCAGCTCCTTCACTTTTAAATGTGGCCTTACCAGGTTTAAAGGTGTAGTAAATTGACTGACCACCGAAATTAAATGTATTTTTATTATTCAGATACCAAGTAAAATCCTGCTTTAAGCTGTAATTAATGATACTTGATGTCCAGTTGAAACCATCTCTTGAGCCAATTACACTTGCACCGATACCATAATCATAGTTGCTGTAGAATGCAGTGGTATTGCTGAATAATTTATTACTGATTAGATGATTCCATCTTGCAGAGAGTGTGGCATTGCCCCAGTTGAAACCAAATTGTTCAACCCCAAACGCATCTCTCCCTAAATAGCCGGAGATAAAGATTTTATCTTTTTGGCCCAAGCTATAATTGGCCTTAAGTGTTAGGTCGTAGAAGTAAAGTTGCAATCCTTTAAAATCAGGATTATTTATAAGAAAAGGTGCCGCAAGAACATCGCCATAACTTCTTCTGCCGGCAATTATAAATGAACCTTTGCCTTTATTGATGGGCCCTTCTAAGGTGAGTCTTGAAAAGATAATTCCCACACCACCCTGAGCGGCAAATTCTTTTTTGTTTCCTTCCTTTAAGCGCACATCAAGTATAGATGACAAGCGGCCCCCATATTTTGCATTGATGCCACCTTTATACAATTTCACATCTTTAACTGCATCCGGATTAAAAACAGAGAAAATACCAAACAAATGCGATGAGTTGTATACCGGTGCCTCATCAAGCAATATCATATTTTGGTCTATGCTTCCTCCACGAACATTAAATCCTGATGCGCCTTCACCTACTGTGCTTACACCGGGTAATAGCTGCACACTTCTCACCAGGTCAACCTCACCCAGCAATGCCGGTATTTTACTAATGGTTTTGATGTCTAGCCTGTTAACCGACATTTCATTGCGTTTAATCTGCTCATCTCTTCTTTCAGCTGTTACATTAACCTCCTTCAATTCTTTTCCAACCGGCACCATTTCAAAATTTATTTTAAGCGGTTCATTTAAATTAATGGATTTGGTTTGTATTTGGTATCCAATATACTGGCAAACCAGCGTATAAGAACCTGGAGGCAGGCTAATGGAATAGTAGCCATATTCATTGCTTACCACTCCGGCATTATTTTCTTGTATAAAAATGGTGGCACCAATAAGTTCTTCACCGGTTGTAGCATCTTTTAAATATCCATTTATCGGAATCTTTTTTTGAGCACTTGCAATGGAGGCTAAACCAATCAAGATTAAAGAGAGCAAGTAATTTATTTTCATGAAAAGTATTTAAAACGTAAAATTCGAAAACAGTGCAAAAGTATGTGAGCATTTAAAAGGAACAAATATTTTTAGTTGAGTGGGAAAATGAGCCGATAACTGGTTTATTCGTTAAAGCGATTTTACTTGCCCTTATCTATCTAGCCACTTTTTAAATTCAGGTGCTCGTTCTCTGCTAACGGTAATTTCTTCTTCAGGTGAGGGAGATAAATCAACTTTTAGTTTACCATTAAAGTAGCTATGCACACTTTGTATACTTTTATAGGATGCAATACAACCTCTGTTTAGTTGAAAGAAATCTATTTCGGGTAGTTGCGGCAAAAGCTGATCCAACGATTCGTCCATCACATATTTTTGCTTTTGAATGGTAAGTAAATAAACACTTTTATCTGCGGCATAAAAACAGGAGATATCTGAAAGGGGAACAGAAATCCATTTGGTGCCTACCTTTATTAAGAATCTGTTTTTAACTGCTACTGTAGGTGGTTTTTGCAGCTGTTTCAGCAATTCAGTTAAATCAGGTAAATGTGTTTTGCTATTATGAAGCAGCTTAAATTTTTCAATAGCCTGTTTCAACAAATCGGCATCAACGGGTTTGAGTAAATAATCAATACTGTTTACCTTAAAAGCTTGCAATGCAAATTCATCATAGGCAGTAGTAAAAATAATCGGGCATTTAACTTCTATACGCTTAAAAATCTCAAAGCTTCTGCCATCAGCCAATTCAATATCCATAAAGGCAAGTTCTGCATCAGGGTTTTTTGCAAACAATTCTACTGCAGATTCAATACTGTCAGCGGTTCCAATAATATCCGTTTCCGGTTCTACTTTTTTAATTAATTTCTGCAACCGGGTTAATGCGGGTGTTTCGTCTTCTATGATAATTACTCTCATGATTAGATTAATGGTAAGCTTACCATAAAGTATTCTTCTGTTTCTGTAATTTCTACCTGGCTTTTTGTTAAATATCCGTAGCGGGTAATGATATTGTTTAATCCTATTCCATTACTCTCCACATTCATTTTACGTTGAAGATTATTTCTTATATGCAATTCTGATCCGTTAGCCGATATATTGATTTCTAAAGGATGTTTCGCTGAGATGATATTGTGTTTGATTGCATTTTCAAGCAGCATTTGCAGAGAAAGTGTAGCAATCGATTTATTTCTGCATTCTGCAGGAATATGTATATGCACCCTCAGATTATTGCCAAAACGTATCTGATTGAGGTATATATAAGCCTGAATAAATTCCAATTCCTCTCCAAGGGTAACAGTTTCTTTTTCTTTCTGATTTAGCACATAGCGGTAAACATCAGATAATTTATGAATAAAGTTTGTAGCTGTAGTCGGGCTTTCTTCTATTAAACTCGTAAGTGTATTTAATGAGTTGAATAGAAAATGCGGATTAATTTGACTTTTTAGTGTTTCAAACTCAGCTGATATGCTTGTTCGTTTCAGTTCTTCTTTTTCTTGTAGTACTTTTTTCCATTGACTGAAAAATGCTTTTGCTACGAAGATACTATTGATAAGGAGTGTTATGACAACACTGGTAACCATATTGGCAATATTCTCTTTCGATTTCAGATCACATGGATGGCCATGTATTATAGGGAATAGCAATAAATAGAAAAGATAATGCACAGTAATGGGCCAGGCAAGCGCTATGCTGCCGCTGATGAGTAATTTAACCCTGAGTTGCTTCTCTATACTGATTCTTTTGTCTAGCAGATTAAGCAATAAGATATTGCCATTCCAAATAAAAACAATGTATAAGAAAGTAGTGAAAATGTGCAATCTCAATTCTTCCGGTGTATCCTGTGCATGTCCTATAAAGCCATAAAATATAGCCATTAGCGCAATGATAACATGTCGTATCAAAAAATCGCGCTTATCAAATAAATAAGGGCTTTCTGTTTTTATTCCCATAATCAGTAGCTGCTAAATTACAAATAAATTGATGCAGGCAGATAAATATTATCCGCCTGCTTGTAATTAAAATGTATACCTGAACATCGGAACCGGGAAAAACCCCTGCTGATATTCTGTTGTGATGCGATTTCTTCTCCGATCAAAACCTTGCGCAAAAATGTTTTTATGATCAGTTATGTTTTGAAAGTCTATTGCAAATTCCATTGAACTTTTCTTAAAGTCTTTCCTATAGCCAATCTTTACGTCAGATCTGAAGTAATCCGTTTGCTTTTGGCTAAATGCATTTGATTCATTAAAAACAACCTCGCCTTTTGCAGCAGATTTTGTTTCATCTATTGGTGTGAAGTAACGGCCGCCAACTGTAGTAAACTTGATATTAAAATACACCACACTCCCTTTGTTATCTACTTTAAATTCTTTTCCTGCTAAAACATTGGCCGCAAAGCCCGAATTAAACGCTGTATTGCGTTCAACGCCATCACTGCCTTTGTATTTACTATCGAATACAGATCCTGTAATGAGGAAATAAAAGCCTTTGTTGAAGTAACGCTCCAACGTTAATTCTACACCATAATTGGTGCCAGTGCCGTCATTATTCAGGTTTGTATTATCTGTTGGATTAAAGGATGCTCCAACATTTAGCATAGAAAAACTTGAAGGAAAGGTATTAACAGGTACCTGATCAAGTAGTTGATAGTATGCTTCCATCTTAAATTTCAGTGTTTGGGTAAACATGTTTTCATAACCTATCACAAAATGGTTGGAACGCATGAAGTTGAGGTTTTTATTAGGTGTATTACCGCTTCTATCTTTTACAAATAGGTTATATATCGGCAAAGCTTGATGATGTAAGCCATAACCTGCATTGATGCTTGAGCGGTCGTTTATTGCAAAGCGGATGCCTGCTCTAGGTTCTGCAACAAATTGTTCGTTTACATCAAAATATTGCATGTGCACACCAATATTGGCTGTAAAGCGTGTGCTAAAGCGATGCTTAAATTGTACATAAGCCTGAGATAAATTTACATTTCCGGTTTGTTTAACTCTAACCGAATCAATGGTAGCACGGTTGTAATAATCAGTATTGGAATAATCAAAAACAGTTAAGTCATTGGTAAATCCTGCATGTAATGAGTTTTTCGCATTAAACTTATGGGTAATGTTTGCTACCGCTGAGTATTTGCTTTCAATGAAACTTCCTTTGGCGCGTAAAAATGTATTTTTCTCATCGGCAAGATTCAAACTGTCCATGGTATAGCTATCACTGCTGTAGCTATTTGCCAATGTAAATTTGGCCCATGTTTTGGCACCTAAATTCTTTTCATAGGCAATGCCATTTACGATTTTACCATAACGTGGAAATTGGTTGCGGTCTACTTCTCCGTAAAAATCAATTCCACTGGTATCAACATCTTTTGCAAGCAAATCAATAGAGCTTATTCCTCCCATGCCAAAAATACTTAACTTACTTTTATTCTTAAACGGGATGGCAATCTTATAATTCATATCTTGATACAAAGGAACAGCGGCACCTGTACCCACGTTTACACCAACAGCTTTCATTACCCCAAGTGTTGAGTAACGATAATTGAATATAAACGATGCTTTTGATTTTTTACTAAATGGGCCTTCGGCACCTAATTCAAAACCATTGAACCCAACTTGTGCAATGTATTCTCTTTTTTCATTGTTTCCTTCACGCATCACTAAATCAAATACACCTCCATTTGCATTACCATATTGCGCAGGGAAAGCGCTGGTAAAAAAGTCTGATTTGCCAATATTGTTTGCATTTAGCATACTTACCGGTCCGCCTGTATTGAAATTGCTTCCAAAGTGGTTGGGGTTAAAAATATTTACACCCTCCAATTGCCAAAGCATGGCATTGGGAGAATTGCCGCGAACCACAATATCATTTCTGCTGTCATTGCCTGAAACTACCCCCGCAAAATTCGCTGCCATGCGACTTGGGTCTCCCAGAGCTCCGGCATATTTTTTTGTTTCATCCGGATTAAATGAACGAGAACTTATTACAGCCATTTCATTATTGGTAACGGTAGGGTCTTTTTTACGATCATAAGTTACAACAATATCATTCATCTTCACTACTGCTTCTGTCATGGTTAGATTCAATACCACTTCTTTACCGGCAGTAACCACAATATCAGGCACAGTAAGCATTTCATAGCCAACATAAGTAGCTTGTAAAGTTCTGCGACCAAGCGGCACGTTCACAATTTTGAAAAAGCCATCGGCATCGGTAACAGAACCGAGCTTGGTTGAGTCAGTCTGAATAAACAC
>JBIIGU010000235.1:0-3039 GCA_044236275.1 Bacteroidia bacterium
AATGATGCATCAAAGCTAAGCGATGGCAAAGTACAGTACAGCTGCCTACCAAATGATAAAGGAGGTATTGTAGATGACCTTCTGGTGTACCGTAAAAGTGCCGATACGTATTTGTTGGTTGTGAATGCTTCAAATATTGAAAAAGACTGGAATTGGATTAGTAAGCACAACACGTTTGGTGTTGATATGAAAAATATCAGTGATGAATTGAGTTTACTTGCGGTTCAGGGCCCCAACGCCATAAAGGTTATTCAAAAACTTACGAATGCAGATTTGTCTGCAATGGAGTACTACACATTTACAACGGGAACAGTTGCCGGTTGTGAAAATGTAATTATATCCAATACTGGTTATACCGGTGCAGGTGGTTTTGAATTGTATGTAAACAACAAAGACGCTCGAAAACTATGGGATGCTTTGTTTGAGGCAGGAAAAGAGTCCAAGATCATGCCTTGCGGTTTAGGTGCCAGAGACACACTAAGACTGGAAAAAGGTTTTTGCCTTTACGGTAATGATATAAATGATGAAACCTCTCCCATTGAGGCGGGCTTGGGTTGGATAACCAAATTCACCAAAAATTTCATACACTCAGGTTATCACAAAGCAATTAAAGAAAACGGGGCTGCCAAAAAACTGGTTGGCTTTGAAATGCTTGAAAGGGGTGGTATTCCGCGTCAGCACCACCATATTAAAGATGCGGCTGGAAATCTGATAGGAGAGGTTACCTCCGGCACACAATCGCCCTCTTTAAGCAAGGCCATCGGTATGGGCTATGTAGCTGCTGCTTTTTCTAAACCCGATACGGAAATATTTATTGAAATAAGAGATAAAGCCATTAAAGCAAAGGTTGTGAAAGTGCCTTTTCTTTAGTATATAAAGATGCACTCTTTTATGAATATAAGATGATACGCTTGCTGCTTGTATTAATATGTTTGCTATCTGTTTCGTCTCTGCATGCACAATTACCGGATGAAGAGAAGAAAGATATTAAAAAAGCAAAAATAGGCATGAGCGAAAAGCAACTCATAAAAGTTGCCGGTGAGCCTGAAAGGAAAGAGAGATTTAAAACTATTATTCAGGGCTCAACAGATACTACCTGCTACTGGCTTTATGAAAATGATTTAACGGTAATAATGCGCAATCATTATATTGAGAAAATTGAAAGAGATAGGAACGCAATATTACTGAAGGTACAAGAATGGGCTGACCCCAAAAACAAGGATGGCATAAAACTGATTTATGGCAAATAGCATTGAAGTAGTATACACTCCGGCATTGTTGCCAATGCATGACGTAAAAGGCAAAACCGTTGTGGTAATTGATATTTTGCGTGCCACAACTTCAATCTGTGTAGCTTTCCAAACAGGTGCAGCCAAAATTTTGCCAGTAGCTACACCTGAAGAATGTCGGGTATTTAAAGAATTTGATTTTTTATGTGCAGCCGAAAGAAATGCGTTGAAGCTGGATGGATTTGATTTAGGCAATTCTCCTTTTGAATATCAGAATCCGCTTATCGCAGGTCGCAGTATTGCATTTACTACCACCAATGGCACCAAAGCAATAAAGATGGCTAAGGATATGCAGGCTGCTCACATATTAATTGGTTCGTTCTTAAATTTAAATGCTGTATGTGCTAAAGTCAAAGCACTCAATCAATCTGTAATATTGCTTTGTGCCGGATGGAAAGATAAGTTTAATCTGGAGGATACTTTGTTTGCCGGTGCTATGGTAAACGAATTGGCTTCGGCATTTCAAATGGATTGTGATGCTGCACTTGCAGCACATAAATTATATTTATCTATGCAGGATGATTTGGAGAAATGGGTGCGTCAATCTTCTCACGCCAAGCGTTTTCAATTGCTGCACTTGCAAACCGATGATGTGGCTTTTTGCTTGCAGAAAAACACAGCTAAGCAGGTTCCGGTCTTGCAGGGAGAATACATTGTTTGTAACTAGTGAGTCAGGTAATTTAAGGAAACAACTTACGTATACAGATAAATTATTTCACGCACTTTTTATCATTATGGCTAACCTATTTAGTTAGTTTAATATATGCCGAGTCTCCCTTTTTTAGTTTAGTTATCAATGTGGTATTTTTATCACCATCTCTAACGGTTATACTGGCAGTGTTTGGTGGATTTTTACCCTCGTTGTTTGCCACTATTTTAATTGTACAGATTTGGGTTTTAAAAGGCAAAATCAATATCTTTTTACGATGAGAGATGACAAATTTTTCAAGCACTTCAACATCATTAATAAATAGTGAAACCTCATCACTGTCGCTTGAGGAAGCATCCCATAACTCAATACTGATTTCGCTGCTTTTCCATTGAACGGTAAGTGATTCCTGCTTCTCTAATATGGTATTTGCAGTTTTATTTTTAAAATCACTAAAAATTCTTTTGGCTTTTTCTAATGAGTCTGTATTTTTTATTCGTTCTGAAGTAAGCAGCTTATTTGCCATTTCATCAATCGCATCGGCTGATACCAAGTAAATATTACCATTTGTGCATGACCTGCCATCCGGGAATCGTCCTTCAAAGGACCCTTGAATAATTCTTTTGCTACCTACCGAGCGTATTTTTGCATTATTCACCTGAATAAAACAAAACTCAGAGGCATCTGATTGGGACTTTGTGCTGATGTTTTCAATTTCTTTGAAAGATATGCGTTTATCTTTTGTGTTTATTTTACCCGTAATGCGCGACTTGGTATTATCTGTTCCATAAATATCTGTGATGGTAAATCCTTCAATGGCTTCATTGTCTAGTTGCCTGAAATTTAGTTTAAGTGGAATGATGACCTTACCCGGCAATTCCAATGTGCCCAAATATTCATAAGTGTTCTTAGGCTGCCCAAGAGCTTGAAAACATGTGGATATTAAAAATATCAATAAGAATTTTTGTTTCATTTTTTTACCTATGTTCGAATAAACTTAATTATACACACCTAAACAAAAAACTTTATGAAAAACATCAAATCATCATTGTTGGCTTTGCTGGTTTCAATTTTCTTCATTGGCAACACTGCCTACGCTTC
>JBIIGU010000236.1:0-3032 GCA_044236275.1 Bacteroidia bacterium
AGGGGTTAAGCTCAACAGATATGATTATTTTTTCAATCCTAGAAAAGGCTACTCCATAGAAGGCACTATTGCTGTTGGGATAAAGAAAATAATAAGAAATCCTACAATCGATGAACTTCGCTTCGCTGATGGGAGAGGAGGGCAGCGCTCCATTTACGATACCATAAATTTGCAGCAGGTTCAATATCGTATGCAGGCACAGGCCGACTGGTTTATTCCATTGGGAAGATATTTTACCATAAGGAATCAGTTATTAGGTGGCCATAATGTATCTGAAAATCTATTCTTTAACGAGTTATTCAGAATTGGTGGAATAAGAACATTAAGAGGTTTTGATGAGCAATCTATATTTGCAAGCAGCTACATCATTGCCAATACTGAGTTAAGATATCTGCTTCAGCAAAACTCTAACGTAATGCTGTTTTGGAACGGAGCATGGTATAGAAATACCGTGAGAAGACCCTCAATAACTGATAAACCCTATGGTTTTGGGGCTGGTCTGAACTTTGAAACAGGAGCAGGAATTTTTGCCTTGTATTATGCCGTGGGTAGCGAGTTTGGGCAATCCATTCAGTTTGAAAATGCAAAAATCCATTTTGGCTTTACAGCGCTATTTTAGTTGAGGAATAACATTTTTTATATCATCCTAATGCTGGTGTGTTTTACAAGGCTAAATGCACAAGACACCGGTACCTTATCTTTGGGTGATAAGTTTACCTTTAATCCTGATACCTCATATGTTTTGGACTCTCTTGCAAGCGACAGTGTTTTTTACTCCGTTCGACAAAAGAATGGGAATACTCTTCTTGACAGTATTGCTAATGATTCTATCTTAAAGCGCATTTTTAAACCATACCTGTTCATTCAGAATAAATATGTAGAAAAGATCAGATTCAAAAGAGATTTACCAAATGCAAAGGAAATAGTGATGAGGCCTGAGGCTCCTGCACCATGGAAGTTTTGGGTAGTAATGTTTATAGTACTTTATATCTCCCTCATTCGTATATTTAACCCTATTAATTTTAAAACTTTTCTTCTTTCTGTATTTAATCTCAAACTTAGTGAGCGCATTTGGGAAGAGCAGCGATCGGCTTTTACTTTTATTTTTCTTCAAATGTTTGCCATCTATATTTTCATTGCCTCACTGTTTATCAGCTTTCAGCTTGAGCTAAAGGCACTAGATTTCATGGATAACAGATTATGGCAGTTTGCAGTAATCAGTGGCTTGCTTACACTTATTTATTTTGGTAAATTTTTAATGCATGCCATTTTGGGTTATCTTCTTAAAATGAATAAGCTGGCCATTGGTTTTGTTTCCAATACCATCACAGTAAATAATTTTATTGCGCTGGTCATATTTCCATTGATTATTTTTATGAATTACCATTACGATGAATTATGGAGTGTGGTGCTCTCCCAGTCTATTGTTTCTCTATTCTTCATAAGTGTTGGCTATAGGATTATTCGCATTTTTATGCTTAGTGCAAGTTTTTTCAGTTTTCCGGTAATCTATCTAATTCTATATCTTTGCTCCTTGGAAATTCTACCTTGGCTAATAATTATTAAATATCTAAACGCAGCACCACTTTGAAAAATCAAAAGATCAAAAGCATATTGATATCTCAGCCTAAGCCTGAAAGCGATAAGTCACCGTATTTTGATTTGGCAAAGAAACACAGCCTGAAACTAGATTTCAGGCCCTTTATTACCATTAGCCCAATTCCATATAAAGAGTTCAAAGCGCAAAAGGTGCATATTTTGGAATACACCGCTATCATTCTCAACTCTCGCAACTCGGTTGATCACTTTTTTAGAATGTGCAACGAACAAAAAATAGAGATGCCACCGGAAACTAAATATTTCTGTGTTAATGATAGCATAGCCAATTATCTGGCAAAGTATATTCAGGTGCGTAAACGTAAGGTTTTTACAGGTAAGGCAACTGAGACAGAATTGGTCAACGTAATTAAGAATCATCCAACAGAAAAGTATCTTTTTCCTTGCAGCGATTGGCGTAAACCTGAGATTGAGAAATTCATGAAAAAGAATAAATTTCTATTCAAAGAGGCTTTTTTCTATCGCATTGTTTCATCTGACCTTTCTGATTTAAAGGATGTGAATTTTGACGTCATTGCCTTCTTTAGCCCGGCCGATATTCGTTCATTGTTTGAGAATTATCCGAAATATAAACAAAACAAAACCATGATAGCTGCTTTTGGCGCTACAACTGCCAAAGCTATTACTGAGGCGGGTTTAACAGTTAATATTGCTGCTCCCACCCCGCAATATCCAAGCATGGTTATGGCTATAGATAAGTTTATAGAAGCGGCAAATAAAGAAAAAAAGTAATCCTATTGTTTTTTTAATTCCATTTTGTAAATTTACACTGCAAATGAAATTAGTAGAATACTTGTATTCCTTATATTTCTTTGTATTATTGTCTAAATTTCACATTAAGTTAACACAATGAAAAAAGTTATACTTGCTTTAACACTTGTATACAGCTCCTTGCTTCTTAAGGCTCAGCAAGATCCTCACTATACGCAGTTCTTTCTAAATAGACTTAACTATAATCCGGCATTTGCCGGCACTGAAGAAAAGATTTGTGCCCTCGGCATATATCGTTCACAGTGGATTGGTTTTGGAGGTGATAAAGCAGGATTGGCGCCAACTACCTTTATGGCAAGTATCAACTCTCCGCTTGGTAAAAGTTTTGGAGTAGGCTTAAACATCATGAATGATCAATTGGGCTTTCAGAATAGCATTAATCCAATTTTGTCTCTTTCTTGGCGCAAGATTTTCCAAAATGCAAGCATGTTATCGGTAGGAGTATCCGGTGGCATCATGCAACAAAGTCTTCAAGGAAAAAAATTAGATCCGCTTGAAAAAGGTGATCCTAAAATACCAGATACAGATGTTAATGGAATGTCGTCTGATTTTAATGCAGGATTATATTTTACTATGCCTAATCTGTGGAGATTCCAGAATTTCTATGCCGGTATTTCAGCTACACACTTAAATCAGGGAAATGT
>JBIIGU010000237.1:0-3018 GCA_044236275.1 Bacteroidia bacterium
CCAATGGCAAGTGCTGCTAATGAAAAGATTAATTTTTTCATATTGTTTTTGTTTAAATAACAACAGCAAGTTCTGCGGTTTTATGCGAAAACAATTCACACATATGTAGGGCAATGTGGATAAGTGTAATTTAATAGACAATAGAACCAAATCCTGATTCAAATCATTATTTGATTTGAGATATATCATTTGATTGGCTCATGATGCATCGGAATTTTGAACGGTAAATTATCTCTTGGCAATACAAGTTATTAGTTTAACAGAACAATAGTGAGAATAGGTTATCCAATTAACCTATACCATAACACCAAAAAACAATCGATTTTTATCTATAAAATGAATGAAAGAAATTGAATTACCCCTTATTGAAACTGATACCACATGTTTTCACTGCGGAGATCCTTGCAATAATTCTATCATAAGTTTTGAAGATCATTCATTCTGCTGTGCCGGCTGCATGAATGTGTATCAAATACTATCTCAAAATAATTTATGTGGTTATTATGACATTGCCCAAACACCCGGTATTGCGTTAAAGCATCCGGTAGCAGGCCATAAGTTCAACTATCTGGAAGATGAAGCCGTTATTCAAAAGCTCATTTCTTTCAGGAATGAAGAAATTACAACCATTATATTTCATATCCCAACCATGCATTGCAGCTCCTGCATTTGGTTGCTTGAAAACCTTTATAAGCTTAATCCTGCCGTTCGTTCATCTAGGGTTAACTTCTTAAAGAAAACGATCAATATCAGCTTTCGGCATATGGAGCTATCCTTAAAAAAATTGGTAGAGTTGCTCTCATCAATCGGATATGAGCCTTCCATCAACCTTAACGATATAGAAAGTACAGTTAAAAAGAGTGAAAACAGAAAGTTACTCTATCAAATTGGTGTAGCAGGTTTCTGCTTTGGCAATATCATGCTCATCAGTTTTCCTGAATATTTTGGACTAGACAGCATCACTAAAAATACTTTTTCCAAATTATTTGGTTACCTGAACATGTTTTTATCAATGCCTGTATTTATTTATAGTGCTCAGGACTATTTTATAGCAGCTTGGAAGGGTCTTAGAAAAAAACATATATCCATTGATGTTCCGCTGGCACTTGGCATTTTTGTGTTATTCATACGAAGTGCTTTTGAGGTGATTACCGAAACAGGTATTGGTTATTTTGATACCCATGCAGGGTTGGTATTCTTTCTGCTCATCGGTAAATGGTTTCAGCAAAAAACGTATGATACTTTGTCGTTCGACAGGGATTATAAATCATATTTCCCTGTGGCAGTTAGCACAATTGGGCAAGGCACTGAAACAACGGTTCCTGTTACGCAACTGCAAATTGGTGATCGCATCATTATCCGCAACAATGAACTAATTCCTGCCGATGCCATCTTGGTGAATGGTAATGCAAGTATTGATTTCAGTTTCGTAACGGGTGAATCCAACCCCGTTGAAAAAGTTTACGGTGAAATTGTTTATGCAGGTGGCAGGCAAATGGGCAGCACCATTGAATTGGAGGTTTGTAAAAAAGTTTCTCAAAGCTATCTGACGCAACTTTGGAACAGTGAATATTTTTCTAAAAATTACCAAAGCCGAATACAAACATTTCAGCAGAAGGTGAGTAAATATTTTACTATAGGACTTTTGTTAACTGCATTCGGTTCAGCAACCTGGTGGTTGGTAAACAAACCTGAACTGGCCATGCCCGCATTTACAGCTGTGCTGATTATAGCCTGCCCATGCGCACTTGCGTTATCCAGTCCTTTTGCACTGGGCACAGCCATGCGCATTTTGGGTAAACACAAATGCTATTTAAAATCTCCTGAAACCGTTGAGCATATTGCACGCATTGATACCTTGGTATTTGATAAAACAGGCACCATTACACAACCTTCGGGTGCAAGCATCAGTTATCACGGTGAAAATTTATCTGAGACTGATAAGTCATGCATTGCAGCGCTTGCTGCACAATCTGTTCATCCGCTCAGTAAAAAAATCAGTAAACTATATAGGCCAGCTAATGAAGAGATAAACAGATTTAGGGAAATAAATGGCAAAGGATTGGAAGGCGTAGTAAAGCATAAAATATTTAAGCTTGGCTCGCTGGCTTATGTAACAGATGGAGTGCATAAAGAAGAGCAGCACACTTCTGTAATGAAAGATCCCTCTACCAAGGTATTTGTTAAAATAGGTGAGCAGATTGTGGGTTATTTTCTGATTCAACATACCTACAGGAAAGGCTTGAAAAACTTGCTAACCCGGCTACAGAAGCATTTTGATATTTTTCTTTTATCAGGCGATAATGATCAGGAAAAAACAAGGCTGGCACATTTTTTTGGCAATGAAGAACAGCTGTTCTTTAAGCAATCACCCGAAGATAAGATGCGGTTTATAGAAAGCCTGCATAAAGAAAATAAACGTGTAATGATGATAGGTGACGGACTAAATGATGCAGGAGCATTAAAAGCAGCAGATGTGGGAATATCTGTTAGTGAAGACACCTCTCATTTCTCACCTGCATCGGATGTAATTATGGATGCAACCGCCTTTGATAAGCTGAATAAATTTATTGCCTTTAGCAAACTAACATTACGTGTAATACATATGAGTTTTATTATTTCATTAATCTATAACATTATTGGCTTAAGCTTTGCCGTGCAAGGAAATTTGTCACCGCTAATTGCAGCCATACTCATGCCATTGAGTTCTGTTACAGTAATTGCATTCACCACCATCAGCACAACACTTTTTGCCAGAAAAGGAGGCTTGGCATGAGTGTAATGTATATTTTAATTGGTTGCAGTTTGCTGCTGGCCATTGGTTTTTTATTAGCCTTCATTTGGTCTGTGAAGTCAGGTCAGATGGATGATGACTATACACCATCCGTGCGTATTCTGTTTGATGATTTTAGCGGCAAGAAAGAAACCCATCAAGAAATTAAAAATCATGATGAATATCATGCAAAGGACTAATGAATGTCATTTGTCTGTGACAATTGCCTAAATAGTTTTGTTCCG
>JBIIGU010000008.1:0-11592 GCA_044236275.1 Bacteroidia bacterium
CGGCTACTCCCGACAAGTCGGGATTGTTCGGCTAGTTGTTCTGCGAACAACAGTCTCACGAACAATTACGCCACATCCGCAAAAGGGACGGCAAAGGTATTACATTTTAAATATATTGCAAATAATTGCTTTAATAGGTTAATATTCCTTAATTTTCGGGCAATATGCAGGTGATATCCAATCCGGAAAAAGAAAATAAAGAAATTGTTAAAGCATATAGGAATGTGCTGAAGTCTTGCAGGCGCACGCTTGATAAAAATGACAAAAAACAAATCAGGAAAGCATTTGAGATGTCGCTTGAGGCGCACAAAAGCATGCGCAGAAAGTCAGGAGAGCCTTACATCTTACACCCGCTTGCAGTAGCGCAAATTTGTTCTGAAGAAATGGGCCTGGGTGCAACCTCTATCATATGTGCCCTGCTGCATGATACCGTAGAAGATACCGAAATTACCTTAGATGTGGTGCGACTTAATTTTGGCGAAAATGTAGCCAAGATTATTGACGGTCTTACCAAGATTGCAGGGGTGTTTGACCAGCAGGATAAATCGATGCAGGCCGAAAACTTCAGAAAAATGCTCCTCACCCTGAGTGATGATGTGAGGGTTATTTTAATAAAACTAGCCGACCGCCTTCATAACATGCGCACGCTGGATTCCATGTCGCCAAAATCTCAATTGAAAATTGCAAGCGAAACCCAATATGTTTATGCACCACTGGCTCACCGCCTTGGTTTATATGCCATAAAAACAGAGCTGGAAGATTTGGCCACCAAGTATCTGGAAACAGATAATTACAAGTTTGTAAAAAATAAACTTCAGGAAACCAAAACCCAACGCAACCGCTATATCAAACATTTTTGCGAACCCATTATTGAATCTCTGACCGAAAGTGGATTGAAATTTGAAGTTAAAGGCCGACCCAAAAGCATACACTCCATCTTACATAAAATGAAGGTTCAAAATATACCTTTTGAAGAGGTTTATGATTTGTTTGCCATTAGGGTAATTATTGATTCAGAAAGTGAAGAGACAGAAAAGCCGGATTGCTGGAAAGTATATTCCATTGTAACAGATTTTTATAAACCCAACCCCGACCGACTTAGAGACTGGATATCTACACCTAAGGGCAATGGCTATGAATCATTGCATACCACTGTTATGGGGCCTAAAGGCAAATGGGTAGAAGTGCAGATACGCACCCGCAGGATGGATGAAATTGCAGAGAAAGGATATGCTGCACATTGGAAATATAAAGATAAGCCTAACCAAGCGGCCACCACTGGTGACGGAGGTTTGGAAGAATGGCTTGCACGGGTGCGTGAAATACTGGAAAACCCGGAATCGAACGCATTGGATTTTCTGGATGATTTTAAACTAAACCTATTTGCCGAAGAAATTTTTGTGTTTACTCCTAAGGGTGATTTACGCAAACTACCGGCCAATGCCACCATACTTGATTTTGCATTTGATATACACACTGAGTTGGGAGCTAAATGCATAGGCGGTAAGGTAAACAATAAATTGGTGCCACTAAACCATGCAATCTCAAACGGAGATCAGGTAGAGGTATTAACCTCATCTAAACAAACACCCAAAGAAGAGTGGCTGAATTTTGTTGTTACAGCCAAAGCAAAATCAAAAGTACGCGATTGGATGAAGCAAGAAAAACTAAGAGCTTCATCAATGGGTAGAGAGGTATTGGAGCGAAAATTTGCGCAAGATAAAATACCATTTAACAGCGAAGCTCTGCAGGATATTGCCGTCTATTTTAACTTGCCCAATATTACGGAGCTATACTATCAGATAGCAACTGAAAAAATTGATAAAACCAAACTTCATATAGCTGATATTCTTGAAAAGGTTAAAAAGCAGCGCATAGAACATGCGAATGAAATTAAAACACAAAAAGAGCAGCAGGCTCTGGCCAAGGTATCTGGCAACTTTGCCAAAGATGCAGTGATATTGGGTGAAGAAATTGAGCTGCCTTACACCTTTGCCAAATGCTGTAACCCCATACCGGGTGATGACATTTTTGGATTTATTACGGTTGGTGAAGGTGTAAAAATTCACCGCACCAACTGCCCTAATGCCATTGGTTTAATGAGCAACTACGGATATAGACTTATTAAGGCAAAATGGGCCAACCAAATTAATATTGATCGTGCATTTACCACCACTATTAAGGTACAGGGAATTGATAGTGTAGGCATAGTGAGTAATATAGCAGATATTATTTCCAAACAGCTTGAAATTAATATGCATGCCATTCAAATCTCATCCAGAGAGGGCATGTTTGAAGGCCTTATTGAATTGGAGGTATATGATACCATGCATCTGGAAGAACTCATGAATAAAATTAAAGCATCCAGCCCTTTAATTAAAGTAAGCCGAGAAGACGTGGTGAAATAATTTATAGCAGCCGTCTATTCATAAACTGCAAAACCTGCATATAGTTTGCTGCGTTGCTCTTTCACGCGTTCATCTTCCAGATACTCGTCATAAGTCATGCGTTTATCCAAAGCACCATGTGGTGTAATTTCAATAATGCGGTTGGCAATAGATTGTGTAAACGTATGGTCATGCGAAGCAAAAATGGCCACATGTTTCCAATCCTTCAACGCATCATTAAAAGCGGTGATGGTTTCTAAATCTAAGTGATTGGTTGGCTCATCCAGCAATAAACAATTGGCGTTGGTGAGCATCATACGCGAAACCATGCAACGCACTTTTTCGCCACCGCTCAATACGTTTGACTTTTTAAATACCTCCTCACCGCTAAACAACATCTTACCTAAAAAACCGCGTATATAGGTTTCATCTTTCTCTGCCGAGAACTGACGCAGCCAATCAATCAGGTTATCGTCTCCATTGAAATATTTGATATTCTCATTTGGTAAATAAGATTTGGTGATGGTTTGCCCCCAAATATATTCACCGCTAAAATTTGTATCTTCACCTGAAATGATTTCAAAAAAAGCTGTTATAGCCAGGTGGTCTTTGGCAAGTATAGCTACCTTATCTCCTTTATCTAGCGTAAAATTCAAATCATTAAATAATATGGTACCGTCATCTGTTTTTTTGCTTAAATGCTCCACACGTAAAATCTGATCACCGCAATCTCTGTCGGCCCTGAAAATAATGCCCGGATATTTTCTAGTGGAAGGTTTGATGTCATCAACCACCAATTTTTCCAATAATTTTTTTCTGCTGGTAGCTTGTCTTGATTTAGATGCATTGGCACTAAAACGTTCAATAAACTCCTGTAATTCCTTACGTTTGTCTTCAATCTTTTTATTCTGATCGGAGCGCTGCCTCAAAGCCAGCTGGCTGCTTTCATACCAAAAAGAATAGTTACCGGTATACAATTGAATTTTACCAAAATCTATATCGGCAATATGCGTACATACCGCATCAAGAAAATGCCTATCGTGCGATACCACAATAACTGTATTCTGGAAATCAGCCAAAAAGTTTTCGAGCCAACTGATGGTTTCCACATCCAAATCGTTGGTAGGCTCATCCAGCAATAGCACATCCGGGTTTCCAAACAGTGCTTGTGCCAATAAAACCCTCACCTTTTCCTTACCATTTAATTCACTCATGAGTTTGGTATGATGGTCTTCGCTTACACCCAATTCACTTAGCAAATTAGCAGCATCACTCTCGGCATTCCATCCTTCCATTTCAGCAAATAGCCCTTCCAGTTCAGCCACGCGTTCACCATCGGCATCATTAAAATCGGGCTTGGCATACAAGGCATCTTTTTCATTCATAATATCCCACAATTTTTTATTCCCCATCAATACAGTTTGCAATACGGGTAAGTGGTCAAATTCAAAGTGATTTTGTTTGAGCACACTCATGCGCTCTCCTGGTGTAATGGATACGTTTCCTGTTGTTGGGTCAATCTCGCCCGACAAAATTTTTAAGAAGGTTGATTTACCGGCACCATTGGCACCGATAATACCATAGCAATTGCCCGGAGTGAACTTGATATTTACTTCATCAAACAAGACGCGCTTGCCATAGCGAAGGGATAAATTAGCAACTGAAATCATGCTGTAAAAAATTGGGAGACAAAGGTAGGCAACTTATCAGGCATTACCTATTCATCTGAATTATTTTAGCTTGCCGATAATGTTTCTGCTAATAGCTGCCCAAGAGAATATAGCATCAGTGAATTTCAATTGAAATTTATATATTTACCGCTAATTAATGATGAAAATAGTATCAAGTAATTACCAAAATGTTTACATCGGTTTGCTAATAATTCTATTATTAATTGGCTGCAAACATGAGCCGACAGATGCCATTTTACAAAATCCTATTTCAACAGACTCGGCTTGTTTCAACACTCAAATCCTACCCCTTTTTGTATCCAATTGCGCAATGTCCGGCTGCCACAGCACTTCAACAAAAGCTGCAGGATATCAATTTACCAACTTTACCGGAATCAAAACAGGCATAAATAACGGTGAAATAATGAAAGCTATAAATGAACCCGACCCCGTAGACCGCATGCCACCTGCCGGCCCCTTGCCTGCATCACAAATTCAACTCATAGAAAAATGGATTTCACAGGGAGCCACTGAAAAAATATGCTCCAATAACTGTGATACGTTTCAGGTAAAATATACTACCCACATTGCTTCTATTATTTCAGGCAATTGCCTTGGATGCCACAAAGGCAATGCAACATCAGGTGGTGGTATTAATCTTGAAAATTATGCCAGTGTTCAAAGTCAAACCATGACCGGTAAAATGATATGCTCCGTAAAGCAGCTATCCGGATGCTCACCTATGCCAAAAAATGGAGCTAATTTAGGTGTGTGTGATATACGTAAATTTGAATTATGGAAAGCCGCAGGCTGTCCGCAATAAAATAATCCATGAAAAAATCAGTCATTTTTATTACCCTGCTTTTTGTGATTATTTCTTGCTCGCACTATGATGAAATCATGAAAAACGGGAAAGAAAGCACATATAAAAGTAAGAGCCACAATGCAGGTGCAAACTGCATGACCTGCCACAATGGAAGCGAATACAGTGAAGCTGTGAGAGAAGGCGGTTGGTGGCATGTTGCAGGAACAGTTGTGGATGGTAACGGAAAAGATATTCAGTTATGGACCGGTCCGAACTGCACAGGAGAATTGGTTTACAAACTTCAGATAGAACCATCAGGCAACTTTTACACCGCAAAAATTGTTGACTTTAAAACAGGTGTATATCCGGTATTGATTAAGAAAAATGGCGATACAACCTATATGAGCACAAGAATTACGATGGGCGCCTGTAATAGTTGTCATGGTGTTTCCACAGATAAAATTAATTCGAACTGACACAATGAAAAATAAAATACTTATCATCTCCTGTTTGGTCGTTTTCGTTTTTGCCGGCTGCTATTATGATAACGAAGAAGAATTATATGGTACCCCAATAGTGGCGGATGTAAAATGGTCTACCAACATTAAATCAATAATTGATGTGAATTGCGCCACACAATTTTGCCATGGAGTAAGCGCAATTTCTCCTGATCTGACTACATATGAAAAAGTATTTGCCCACCGAGACCGCATTAAGGCAAGAGCTGTTGTTGAAGGAACAATGCCAAAGGCAGGTCCGCTAAGCCCGGCAATGAGAGATGCCTTAGCTAAATGGCTTGATGCAGGAGCACCAAACAATTAAAACACATGATGAAAAAAATAATTTGCCTCTTTTGCTGCGTTATCACAAGCAGCATTGTTTCTGCTCAAGATGATTTGCTGAATATGCTCAACAATGAATCGCCTCAAAAACCTGCACCAGTGTATGCTACATTCAAATCAACGCGGGTGGTGAATTTGCAAAGCAATGAAACCATGAAAGCCAAACATCTTGATTTTAGAATTCAGCACCGTTTTAGTGCCATGAATATAAATAAAGATAATAACTATGGACTATATGATGTGTTTGGGTTGGATGGTGCTGTTATAAGACTGGGGTTGGAATATGGCATCACCGATAAACTGATGATTGGTCTTGGCCGAAGTACCATTGGCAAAACCTATGATGGTTTTATGAAATATCAGTTACTGCAGCAAAAAACCAAAGGCATGCCTCTGAGTGTCGTTTTATTTGCAAACACAGGAATAAGCACGCAGGAATTTGCCGATAAAAGCAGGCAAAACTTTGAAAGTTCACGACTTTCTTATGTTTTTCAAACCATTATTACCAGAAAGATGAATGATTATTTTTCATTTATTTTATCACCTACAATGGTGCATCATAACCTGGTTGAAACAAAAGCGACTCCGAATGATATTCTTGCCTTAGGCATTGGAACTTCTATTAAAATAAGCCGCAGCACACGATTTAATATTGAATATATTCCAAGACTAAACGGGCGTAATCAACCCAAAATCGGAGATAAGCCCACATACTATGATGCAATAGCCATAGGTTTTGATATTGAAACCGGTGGCCATGTCTTTCAACTTCATTTTACCAATGGTAACGGTTTAATAGAGCAACAATTTATTGCACGCAACCCATCTGAATTTAACTTTACGCAATTGCGTTTTGGATTTAATATCTCCAGAACATTTTCATTTGATAAATAATTATTGATTTAATCTATCTGAATATGAAGAAATTTATTCTCACCTTACTTACAATATGTCTTTCCTGTGTATCGCAGGCCCAGTTGTATTCATCAACCCAATCAGCCATCAGTTTTTATTCTAAAACTCCTGTAGAAGATATCAAAGCAGAGAGTAAGGAAATAAAGGCTCTGATAAATGTGCAAACCAGAGATGTTGCTTTCATTGTTACCAATACTGCTTTTCAGTTTGAAAACAAACTCATGCAAGAGCACTTTAATGAAAAGTATATGGAGAGTGAAAAGTACCCAATGAGTACCTTTAAAGGAAAAATTATTGAGGAAGTTGATTTCTTTAAAGATGGCATATACAATGTAAACGTGGCCGGTAAATTGAATATTCATGGGGTAGAAAAAGACAGAAACATATCAGGAGTGGTAACTGTTAAAAACGGAATCATACAAATAGCCTCCTCATTTAAGGTGCAACTTACCGCACATGAAATTAAGGTGCCCAAACTGGTAATAGCCAAGATTGCTGAAGAAATAGATGTGAAGGTAGATGCCAACTTGGCTCCAAGAAAATAAGGGATTTAAAGGTTGGAAGCACGGTGTTCAGAGTTCAATTTAGCTCTTAGCTGCGAAAGGTTCTTAAATTCATTTAAGATTCAAGACACATAACTCAATTGTGAAGTCTACTTAAAAATACAATCTTCTAATCTCTAAATTAAATTTGTATTTTTAAACCCAGAAAAGTAAGGCTTAAAACTTAACTTTAGCTAATCACAACTGCAAGCAAAATACCAAGCAGTATTGCCCAGATCTTACTCCAGCTGAAACGGTGATTCTCGCTGTTTTCAAATAATATGGTGGTGGCAATATGCAAAAAAGTACCCACTACAAAAGCCATCAGGTAATCAAAAACATGGTCATCTACACTGTGAATGATGAAGCGGCTGCTCAATGCTCCTAATGTCGACATGGATGCATATACTACAACAAATATCCTTAGCATATTATTGCTGAGGTTAGCTACTTTCAATAAACTAATCATAGCAAAAGCGGCAGGTAATTCGTGCAAAACAATACCTATGGCAAAAGATAGTTTTTGGGTGTTATTAAAAAACACATCTGTACCTAAAGGCATGCCTTCCATAAAACTGTGCAGGCTTAAACTAAACAAAATTTCATACGGAATAAGTTTCTTCTTTTCGCCATGCAGGTGCAGATGGCCATGCTCTATGCCACGCGAGTATCGCTCCAGAGCAATCTGAAAAAAGAAGCCACCAAGCAGAAAAACTCCGGTAAGAAAATTGGCATCCTCATAAATATGCGGAATAAGATGAAAAGCAACAATAGAAAGTAGATAGGCACCACCAAATGATAATACAAGTTTTAGCCGGTGCTCTGAGCGGTAATTGGTGTATAATGCAAGCAAGCCGCCTGCAAGCGGGAAAGAGATAAGCAATATGATCATCCAAAAACTCAAGCTGCCTTATGTATTGTGAATGAAATATTTTTATTTAGAATAAGAAACCCAACATTTCCCAGTAACAGGCCTAAAGCAGCTCCACAAATAACATCAAACGGATAATGCACACCCACGTACACCTGAGAAAAAGCAATGGCGAAAGCCCACAATAGCGCTAACAGCTTAGCCCACTTTATTTCATTATAAAAACTGCTAATAAAAAATGCAATAGCAAAATGATTGGTTGCATGAGCAGATATAAAACTAAATCCGCCACCGCAAGGTACCAACAATCGCAACTGGTTTTTAAGCTCAGGGTTATTGCAAGGACGCAAACGCTGCACGATGTTTTTAATAAGATTGGCGCTTAGCTGATCGCTTATGAGAACCAATAAAAGAGCTCCGAGAAGGATCCAAAAAAATTTCATTCGGTATCTTTCATATAAAAAATAACCCATCACCGCATACAGCAAATACCAATTGCTTTGCTTACGCATAAACGGACACAATAAATCAAGCAATCCGTTTTGCATACCATTATTAATGGCAAAAAATAACTGTTTGTCAATTTGCTGTATGATTTCAAGCATAACGTTTAACAACCATTATTAATCTGGACGATGATGATTCTTTGTATGAATTAAGTGCATAATCACCAAAAACATTTACCAAGTTAAAGGAACACGATTCAAAAAGCAATTCAAAATCTTTTTTAGTAAGTGCCTGTACTTTTTCAGTAAACTCAAACTCCCGATTGGCATCCGTGAAATGAATTTTCTTATAAATGAATCCTTTTTCAACCCAACGGGTTATTTTAAATTGAATACCATCAATGGTTTTACTTTCATGCTCCACCAAATCTCTCATAACAAGAGGAGCATTCATAAAATCAATCAAAAGATAACCGCCCGGTTTTATGCTGCGATGCATTTGTTTAATTACCTGCAGATTTTCTTCATTCGATTGAAAGTAACCAAAACTGGTAAATAAGTTCAAAGCCACATCAAAGGCATTTTCAAAACGCAAGTTGCGTAAATCCCCTACTTCAAATCTCAAATGTGCATTGGTAAATTGTGTGGCAAGTGCAATGCTTTGTGCAGAGAGATCAATACCTGTAACATCAAAACCAAGAGAGTTCAGGTAAATCGCATGCCTCCCTTTACCACAGGCCAGATCAACTATTTTGGTATCAGGAGAAACATGAAAATGCCTGGTTAAATTATCTAAGAACAGCTGGGCCTCCCTTTCATCTCTGTCCTGATACAGCATATGATAATAGGGGGAATCAAACCACTCGGTAAACCATTCTTTTTCCATGCTCATTTCATGCAAGTTTAGGCTTTTCAGCAGCTAAACACCAAGCAATATACTGTTCACTATTAATTCTCAGGCATTTAACCTATGCGTTTGCAGGTTTGTTTGTATAGGTTAAATTTGCAGCCCTTAAAAAAACAATTGTGACGTTAATTAAATCTATTTCAGGTATCAGAGGAACTATTGGCGGAAAAGCAGGTGATGCTTTAACACCGCTGGATGTGGTGCGATTTACATCTGCTTTCGGCAGTATGATAAAAGGGAATAAAAAAAGTTGCAGTATTGTGGTTGGTCGTGATGCCCGCATTTCAGGAGACATGGTAAATCGTTTGGTTACCGGCACACTTATCGGCTTAGGAATTGATGTTATTGATTTGGGGCTCTCTACCACCCCTACAGTTGAAATGGCTGTAACTGCAGAGCATGCTGATGGCGGAATCATACTCACAGCAAGCCATAACCCTAAACAATGGAATGCGTTAAAGTTGTTAAATAATGCCGGTGAATTTATTTCCGATGAGTTAGGCAAACAGGTGCTGGAGCTGGCAGAGAAAGAAGCTTTTGAATATGCACAGGTAGATAAGTTAGGTACCTACACCCAAAAAACCGATTACATTAAAAAGCATATTGATAAAATTCTGGAAATGGAATTGGTTGATGTGAAAGCCATTAAAGAAAAAAAGTTTAAGGTAGTGGTAGATGCTGTAAACTCAACCGGAGGCATAGCCGTGCCCATGCTTTTAAAAGCGCTGGGCGTGCAGGAGGTTGTTGAAATTTATTGTACACCTGATGGTAAGTTTCCGCACAACCCTGAACCACTTCCTGAAAATCTTAATGAAATTTCCACACAAGTTAAACGTAATAAAGCTGATCTGGGTATTGTGGTAGATCCGGATGTTGACCGTTTGGCTTTAGTTAGCGAAGATGGCAGCATGTTTGGTGAAGAATATACCTTAGTAGCAGTTGCCGATTATGTGCTGAAAAACATAAGTGATGAGCAGTTAAAAAAATCTGGTCTCAAAAGAAATACGGTATCTAATCTTTCATCCACTCGGGCACTCAGGGATATTACTGAAAAACATGGAGGCAGCTATAGTGCGAGTGCGGTTGGGGAAGTGAATGTGGTGAAAATGATGAAAGAATCCCATGCCATTATTGGAGGCGAAGGTAACGGTGGCGTTATTGTGCCTGAACTGCACTATGGCAGAGATGCACTGGCAGGTATTGCACTTTTTCTTTCGCACCTGGCTAAGTATGGCAAAATATGCTCCATGCTTAGGGAAAGCTATCCTGATTATTTTATTGCTAAAAAGAAAATAGAGCTTACTCCTGAAATTAATATAGACAGCCTGCTTGGCAAAATTCAGGAAAAGTATAAAAAACAACCCATCAATACAGTTGATGGGGTGAAGATTGAATTTGATAAAGAATGGGTACATCTTCGCAAATCCAATACTGAACCTATTATCCGCATATATGCCGAAAGCCGCAGTGAAACCACTGCCAATAACCTAGCAGAAAAACTGATAATGGACATGAAACAATTTATCAAATCTTAACCCAAACCGGTTATATTTAAATAAAATAAAATGGCTTTAAAATGCGGCATCGTAGGATTGCCAAACGTAGGTAAATCAACCTTATTCAACTGTCTGAGCAATGCAAAAGCACAGGCTGCCAATTTTCCTTTTTGCACCATAGAGCCAAATGTAGGGACCATAACTGTTCCGGATGAAAGGTTAAACGAACTTGCGAAGCTTGTAAATCCTCAAAAAATTGTGCCTACCACAATTGAGATAGTTGATATTGCCGGTCTGGTAAAAGGAGCAAGCAAAGGTGAAGGTTTGGGCAATCAGTTCTTGGCCAACATACGCGAAACAGATGCCATATTGCATGTGCTGCGTTGTTTTGATAATGATAATATTATACACGTAGATGGCTCAGTAAATCCGGTACGTGATAAAGAAATTATTGATACCGAGCTGCAACTGAAAGATCTGGAATCAGTTGAAAAAAAATTACAGCGCATTAGCCGCGCAGCTAAAACCGGTGATAAAGATGCTGCCAAAGCAGAAGCTGCACTACTCAAATACAAGAATCACTTGGAATCCGGGCAATCAGCTCGTAGCGTACAGGCAAGCGATGAGGAAAAAAAACATGTGGAAGATATCTTTCTGCTAACCGATAAACCGGTTTTATACGTGTGCAACGTAGATGAAACATCTGTGGTT
>JBIIGU010000238.1:0-3013 GCA_044236275.1 Bacteroidia bacterium
TCATATACTTCCAGCATTTTTTTCTGCTCTGAATATTTCGCTTCATACTCTTTTTTCACAGAAAGATACATTTCATAATCAGCCTTGTTTTGTTGATCTATTTTAAGAGGGTCAGTTGATGCATATTTCTTTTTATACATGGAGTAAACACGGGTTATTTCATAAGAATCCTCCACCACATTGGTATCTTTACCCCCAATAAAACTCCACCCGTTAACGTCATCTACATAACCATTTTTGTCGTCATCAATATTATTGCCTGCTATTTCATTTTTATTAATCCAGATTACCTCTTTCAAATCTTCATGATTAACTTCTGTTCCTCCATCAATTACAGCTACTACAACAGTTTTGGAGGGTTTACCTTTTAGCAATTCATTGTATGCGAGCTCCGCGCTAACCCCGGGTATTTTATCTGACTTTTGGTCTAGGTTAAACCAATTAGGTGGTGCTGACTTTTGCGCGTAGCTGAAACTGGAAATAAGTGCCATCAAGGCAATAAGAACTAATTTTTTGGTGTACATAGGTAAATGATTGTTTTATCAAAAGTAATTGAAAGAAATCAATTCAGTGTAGTTCTTATATATATGGTAAAATTAGCAGGTTAAACGCAATATTTCATTGATAACATTCTCGCTACGGGCAATCCAGCCTTTATTGTTGCAAACAACGATTGGTCTTTCCATTAATACCGGATAAGTTGCTATTGCTTCAATCAGTTCAGCTTCGCTCAATTGTTTGTTGGCAAATTGGGTTTGCCATACCAACTCTTTCTTTCTGATAATTGCTTCTGCCGGCAATTTAAGTTTATGTAGTAACTCCTTAATTTCTTGCTTATGAAGTGGTTGTTTCTGATATTCTATGATTTGTATGCTTTTGAAAACTTTTTTTATGGAATCAAGGGCTTTTCTGCTTTTGCTGCAGCGGCTATGATGGTATACTGTTATATGCATCAAACAAAATTAGAAAAAGTTTGGAAGCTTATATAGGTGAAGAGAATCTGTTTTATAAATAGTATAGGCTTCTTAGATTAATTTTATTTCTTATGTCAGATGAATGGTGAGTTATAATTTACTTAAACACAAAACCCCCGTTACCGGGGGCTTTGCAACCTAAGAAAATTAACCCTTACCCAAAAGCAATTAATCTAATCGCCTTTTAGAGTAAAGACCATACAAAGGTAGCTATGGTTGCGTGTGCATATAATTATTTTTGATGAACGGGAAAAAATAAATTTGACTGGTATATAAAAATGAAGCCCCCCTTTCGGAGGGCTCCACTAGCCTATGAAACAATTGCACCTCTACTCATTGATGCAATACTTTAATTAATAACTACAATGCAAATGTAAAACCATAAATAAATTATCTCATCACATGAATTGTAAATTCTCTGCAAGTATTTTCTAAATGCAGATTCATAAAATGCTTAATTATTTGATGATTTGAAGCCAATTTTCTCTTTCAGTTTTTCATTTAGAAACAACATTACCGGAACAAGAATCAAGGTTAGAAATGTTGCAAAACCTAATCCAAAAATCATGGTCCATGAAAGTGGTCCCCAAAATGCCACGCTGTCTCCTCCAAAAAATATGTGAGGGTTGCCTTCGCTAAATAGTTTTACAAAATCTATGTTTAATCCTACGGCCAGAGGCACTAATCCTAAAATAGTTGCAGTTGCAGTGAGCAATACGGGAGTCATACGTGTTCTTCCGGCTTCTACCAGGGCTTCTTTAAGCGGCATGCCTTGTTTTAATAGTATTTCGGTAAATTCTACCAATAAAATACCATTTCTAACAACTATACCGGCCAATGCTACTATGCCAACACCTGTCATTATGATAGAAATTTCCATCTTAAATATAGAGAAGCCAAGCAATACACCAATAAGTGAAAGCAAAATTTCACTTAATATAATTACAGGTTTAGAGATAGAGTTGAACTGCGTTACCAAAATAAGAAATATTAATCCAAGGGCTACCAGCAATGCCTTGCCTAAAAATGCACCTGTTTCTTTTTGCTCTTCTTGTTCGCCTCCCATTCTAGCAGTTACGCCTTCTGGCAGCGGATAACGCTTAATAATGTTATCTATTTTGTTGACGATTTCATTGGCATTATAGCCGGTTAATACGTTCGATGCAATGGTAATCATGGGCTTTTCATTTGTCCTTTTAATTCCTCCAAAAGTGTTATTGTATTGAATACCTGCTACTGAGGATAAAGGAATTTGTCTGATTTGTCCGCCCATATTCATATCTCTGAACGTTATTTTCATGTTCATAATGGCATTCATATTAGAGCGTTGATCTTTTCTTGCCCTGATTTGAATGGGGTATTCATCATTGGCATCCTTAAACTTACTGGGTTTATCCAAACCGAATACAGCTTTTCTTAATTCCATGCCAATTTGTGCTGTGCTAATGCCTTCGCGGTTTGCACGCTCTCTGTCAACCATCACCAATACTTCCGGTTTATTTGATTGCACGTCCGATTTTAGTTCTTCAACACCGGGAATCTGAAGCGAATCAAGATAGTGTTTAAGCGCAGCAGCTGTTTTTACCAGAGAGTCAATTTTATCTCCTGTTATTTCAATAGCAATCGGCTTGCCTGTTGGAGGGCCACCTTTTTCTTGTTCTACAATTATCTCTGCTCCCGGAATGCCTTTTACTTCATTGCGAATTAAATCCATGTACTTGGCAGTTGATTCTCCATTTCTTTTGGCAAACTCAACAAAAGCAACTGTTACTTTTCCTAGATGTGGATTTGCATTAAAGTTTGTTTCAAATTGCTGTGGATCTCCGGCACCAACTGCCACGTTCGAAATGACAGATTCAACCAGTGGATTGTTTTCACCAACCACTTTATATACACGATCTTCTACAATTTTTGTTATCGAATCAGAGTAGGCCTGATGTGTGCCTATGGGCAATGTGATGTAAGTATAAATAAAGTTTGGTTCTGCCTGAGGAAAAAACACCACCTTAGGTGAACGTATTCCTGTAAAAACTATGGTT
>JBIIGU010000239.1:0-3002 GCA_044236275.1 Bacteroidia bacterium
CTCTTGTTATATGATACTCATATGCCCTCCATGCGGCATCAAAACGGGCATTAAATTCATCCTTTACTGCAATACAGTCATATGCAGCAATGTCATCCGGCAACATTTGATTGAGTTTAAAAATCATTTTATCAAAATCAGCAATGGGTTTGCTGCAGTCAAAATGAGCGTAATAAACCTTTGCATGCACACCGGTATCTGTGCGTCCGCAACCTAATGTTTCAATATTTTCGCCAAGCAATAGTGATAGTCTGGTATCCAACTCCTGCTGAACCGTATGCGCATTGTGCTGCTTTTGCCAGCCATGATAATTTGTACCGTTATAAGCAAGTGAAAGCAAGTATCGCATACCTTACATTTTCTCGTAAACCACTGCCACACCCTGACCCACGCCTATGCACATGGTTGCTACACCATAGCGCACATTTCTTTTTTGCATTTCATGAATGAGTGTGGTGCTAATGCGTGCTCCGCTGCAACCCAGCGGATGACCCAATGCAATGGCACCGCCATTCACATTAACCACATCCGGATTAACACCCAGTTCTCTCATACATGCTATGCTTTGAGAAGCGAACGCCTCATTTAATTCCATGAGCCCAATATCGTTTATGGATAAACCTGCGCGCTTCAATGCTTTTTGTGTGGCAGGTACAGGTCCCATTCCCATAATGGCCGGTTCCACTCCGGCAACACCCCTGGCAACAATTCTAGCCAATGGTTTAAGGTTATAGGATTTAACAACATCCTCTGATGCGAGTATCAAAACAGCTGCACCATCGTTTACTCCACTGGAATTGCCTGCCGTAACAGTTCCATCTTTTTTAAAAGCCGGCTTAAGTTTAGCCAATTCTTCAATTGTGGTTTGCCGCGGGTGTTCATCTTTATCAAATGCTAAAGGTTCTCCTTTCTTCTGCGGAATAGATACTGCAATTATTTCTTCTTTAAAACGGTTTGCCGCATGAGCATCTGCATATTTTTGCTGAGATGCAAGCGCAAAGGAATCTTGCTCCTCTCTGGAAATTTTCCATCGTTCAGCAACATTTTCTGCAGTTTCACCCATACTGAATGGATGATACAACGCAGAAAGTTTTTTATTGGTAAATCGCCAACCAATGGTGGTATCATAAATTTCCGGAACACGGGCAAATGCCTGTTCAGCTTTTGCCATCACAAATGGTGCACGTGTCATGCTTTCCACGCCACCTGCCAGATACATCTCACCATCACCGCAAGCAATAGCTCTGCTTGCATCAGCAATAGCCTGCAAGCCCGATGCGCATAAACGGTTAACCGTGTTGCCTCCAATCTCAATTGGCAAGCCTGCTAGTAACAATGCCATACGGGCTACATTACGGTTATCTTCGCCTGCCTGGTTTGCAGCACCTAAAATTACATCTTCAATTGCTGCAATATCAATTGCAGAATTGCGGGCCATAATTGCTTTAATAACAAGGGCAGCCAAATCATCCGGTCTAATTGCAGAAAGTGAACCGCCATAACGGCCAATGGGTGTGCGCAAGGCATCAATAACATATACGGTTTTCATGATCAGATTATTCAGGGTATACGGAGCAAATGTAATTGAATTGTTTAATGAATATAACGTAACTTGCACCAAATTTCATCAACATGATTCAAAGACTTCAAACCGTTTACTTTATTGCTATTATCATTATAGCTGCCGTATCATGCAGCGGCCAGCTAATTACCAGTCATCAGATGCTTCCGGGCTTGGTTAAAGACTATACCTTGAACAGTATTTATTTTAATATTTATGAAAACGGGTCGCTTGTTTCTTCGCAGATACAATATATGCTAATCCTGCTTACCTCTGTGCTCATCGGATGGACAATCAATATCATCTTGACTTATAAAAACAGGGTTAAGCAAATTCGCTACACCAAAATTAATTTTGCCATTATAGCGGTTTATATTCTGGGGTTATTCACCAGGGCATTTATGCTCATTCCTGATTTTAACTTTGGAGGCCTAAGTCTTAAATCTACCTTTGGTGTGGCATTGCTCATTTTTATGCTTTATTTAAATATGCGTGCTCTTATGCTTATTAAGAAAGACGAAGATTTGGTGCGTAGTGTTGACCGCCTCCGTTAATTTTTCAAAAAGTTTATATGCTCGAAAATAAAGGTAAAACAGAACTAAGTTCGCTGGGCGAGTTTGGCTTAATTGATTTGCTCACCGCACATATCAAGCAATATAATTCGTCAACATTAAAAGGTGTGGGAGATGATGCCGCTGTTATTAAAAACGGTGAAATATGCACACTCATCTCAACTGATATGCTGCTGGAAGGTGTCCATTTTGATTTATCTTATTTTCCGCTTAGGCATTTGGGTTATAAAAGCATTGTGGTTAACCTTTCTGATATTTATGCCATGAATGCCCAACCCAAACAGGTAACGGTAAGTTTTGGCATATCCAGTAAGTTCTCTCTTGAAGCCATAGAAGAAATTTATGCAGGTATGCTGCTTGCCTGTGAGAATTATAAAGTTGATTTAATTGGGGGCGATACATCTTCTTCCAAACAAGGTTTGGTAATTAGTATAACTGCACTTGGTGAAGCCACAGAAGATAAAATAGTTTATCGTAAAGGTGCCAAACCTATGGACTTACTTTGTGTTACAGGCGATTTAGGTGCAGCCTACATGGGTTTTCAATTGCTAGAGCGAGAGAAGCGGGTGTATTTAGCCAACCCTGAAATACAGCCCGATCTGGAAGGGCATGATTATATTGTGGAGCGCCAACTGAAACCTGAAGCAAGAAAGGAAATTATTGATGCACTTGAACAATATCAGCTTAAACCAACGGCCATGATTGATATTTCTGATGGACTTTCGTCAGAGATATTTCATCTGTGCAGAAACTCCAATATAGGAATGACACTGTTTGAAGAAAAGATACCTATAGATCCTACAACTTATGAGATGGCAAGAGATATGGATCTTGACCCAACCTTGTGCGCACTAAGTGGAGGAGAGGAT
>JBIIGU010000240.1:0-2976 GCA_044236275.1 Bacteroidia bacterium
ACCGGTGCGCCTCGTCCCTTATCTGCTGTATCACCTTAAGTGTTTCTGATTTTTTATCAATATAAAGCGGCAATTCATCTTCCGGATAATAAAGCTCCTCTAACCTTTTCGCAATACCAATAACAGGCACTTTCCCATAAATACCCAATTCCTGCAGGCTTTCTACTGCGGAACTCAGCTGGCCTTTGCCTCCATCAATGACAATTAAATCAGGCAAAGGCTGGTTTTCTTCCTGCATTCTTTTGTAGCGCCTGTATACCACTTCACGCATGGTAGCAAAATCATCAGGGCCTGTTACTGTTTTTACATTAAAATGCCTGTAATCTTTTTTGCTTGGTTTGGCATCTTTAAACACTACACAAGCCGAAACGGGATGAGTGCCCTGAATATTTGAATTATCAAAACACTCAATATGTTTTGGCAAAGTTTGCAGTCGCAAATCTTTTTGCATCTGTGTGAGTATGCGTTCTGTTTTAAGCTCCGGGTTGAGCTTTTCATACTGCTGCAGTTTTTCCGATTTATAGTAAATGGCATTTTTCAATGATAAATCAAGCAGCTTTTTCTTATCGCCTGCCTTGGGAACGGTAAATACAATATGGGTATCGCTTATGCCCAAATCATAAGGCACAATAATCTCGGCAGAGGTGCTTTTATACTGTGCCCTTACTTCTCCTATGGCAAACTCCAGCAACTCTTCGTTGGTTTCATCCAACTTTTTCTTTAGCTCAAAGGTTTGCGTTTGTATAATCATGCCATTGGCCACCTTCAGATAATTTACAAATGCAAACTTCTCATCGGCCACCATGCTAAATACGTCTACATCATGAATAGAACGGTTTACAATGGTTGATTTGCTCTGGTAATTTTCCAGTATATCCAGTTTCTTTTTATACAATGCAGCTGCTTCAACCCTCAGTGCTGCAGCCGCCTCCTGCATTAACTTTTTAAGGTGCTGAATGGCTTCTCCAATATTTCCTTTTAAAATATTACGCACCTCCTTTAAGCCATCGGCATAATCGGTTGCAGTTTGTGCAGCAATACATGGTGCCTTGCAATTGCCAATCTGATACTCCAAACAAGCTTTAAACTTACCGGCCTGAATATTGGCATCAGTAAGCAGGTAGTTGCACGTTCTGGTTGGGTAAAGCACTTTTATTAATTCCAAGATGGTGCGCATCATGCTTACTGATGCGTAAGGCCCAAAATAATCCGAGCCATCCTTTACCGGCTTGCGTGTAGGAAAAATGCGCGGAAAGGGCTCATTCTTTATGCATATAAACGGATAGGTTTTATCATCCTTTAAGTTGATATTAAACTTGGGCTGAAATTTTTTGATGAGCGAATTCTCCAATAGCAGCGCATCAATTTCAGAATCAACCAATGTAAACTGAATATCGGCAATGCGGCTCACCAATACTGCAGTTTTTCGGTTTTCGTAATGTGTTTTGGTGAAATAGGATGATACGCGCTTTTTTAAGTGCTTAGCCTTACCAATATAAATGAGGCTGCCTTCGGCATCATAATATTTATAAACACCAGGGCTATCAGGCAGGCTGCTAATTACACGTTTCAGGTATGCACTGTGCATAGCGCGAAAATAAGGTAATTATGCCAACTATATCCAAAAGGCAATTGCTGCTTACCTATCTGCACAATATTTGCTTGCTTATACAAACTCTTTTAGGCCTGCTTTGTATTTATTGGTATGAAAGCTCATATTTTAGAATCAACCACCATTATTAACAAACCACTTGAAACTGTTTTTGATTTTTTTAGCAAAGCAGAAAATCTGAATGAACTTACCCCGCCTGAGTTGCATTTTAAAATTCTTACACCGCTGCCTATTCGTATGTTTCCGGGCACACTGATTGAATACCGCATTAAACTTAACGGCATTCCTTTTAACTGGAAAACAAAAATAAGTGCATGGGAGCCTCCGCATCGTTTTGTTGATGAGCAAATAAAAGGGCCTTATGTGCGCTGGCATCACACCCACACCTTTAAAGCCATAGATGCACACACCACAGAGATGACCGATAGGGTTGAATACCTCTCTCCGGGCTGGATACTGGAACCTTTAATTAATGCATTGTTTGTGCGCAAAAAAGTAGAAGCCATTTTTACCTACCGCGAGGAGAAGTTAAAAGCCATATTTTCGTAGGCCTAAATGGAACTACGCTCTAATCAAAAATGCGAACACTGCGACTACTGGACCGATGGCAAAAAGGCGTTTTGCAGCCATTGCGGTGAAATGCTTGATTTGGAGTACAGACAAAAACGTTGGGAGCTGGAGCGAAGGCTAGAGCAATTGCCGGGTTTTATGGAGTGGTTTAAACTTAAAGGTTCTGACAAGAATATTTTTCTTTGGCTTATTGAAAAAAGCGTTCAATCCGGACAATTGGTGCTAACAGTTATTGTTGCCCTGGTTACCTTTATATTATTATTGCTACCTGGATGAAAGCCTTGAATCGAAATATTTTTTTCTTTTCACTCATTGCGTGTACGTGTGCTTTTCACCTCATAGCCTTTTTTGCCGGAAGTATACCCCTACTCTCCTCCTATTTTGATGATGTGGTTATTATTCCGCTTATGGCAGGTGTTGCCTTACGCCTGCAACAAAGGCTGTTTGGCCCATTGCACTTTACTTTTAAGCCATACATTACGGTGCTGCTTTGGTGTTATATGGTGCTGGTTTTTGAATGTTGGTTACCATTCATAAACACCGCTTATACAGCCGATATGGGAGATGGAATTGCTTATGCAGCAGGTGCAGTATTATTCTATTATATTGATAATAAACCCGGCTTGGCAACCATAGCTCAATAAGCCTCTTCCCGTTTTAAGGCAATCAGTTCATTGCCCTTAAAATAAAAGCGGTAGCGCAGGTTTACAATGCGCACATATTTTTTTATTAGCGTATTGTAATAAAATCGGGTATTTGTTTTATCTGCACTGTAAGCAATACTATCGGGTGTG
>JBIIGU010000241.1:0-2966 GCA_044236275.1 Bacteroidia bacterium
TATAAGTTTTGCGGAAAAGCCGTCCTTGAGTTTAAGCGAGATGTCTTTCTTTTCTATATATAAGCTTATGGCATATGGTTTATCTAAACCATACAGCACTAATTTTTTTCCATTAAAACTATATCCTTTATAGTTCACAGGCGATTTCCAAAATTCAACCAATACAGGATTATCTGTATGCAATTTGCCTTGAGAAATTCTTGAGTAGGTAAGATTGGTGATACTATCGTTGTTCATTGAATCTGCTCTGCTCTTTACAACCCTGAAGCGTAACTCATACACTTCTTTTTCTATAGGGGCCAAAAAAGTATCGTGCAATAGTATATCAGCTTTCAGCTTATTG
This sequence comes from Bacteroidia bacterium, assembly GCA_044236275.1. Taxonomy (GTDB): domain Bacteria; phylum Bacteroidota; class Bacteroidia; order UKL13-3; family UKL13-3; genus JAJTFA01. Next base: position 344 of record JBIIGU010000241.1, read on the forward strand.
TTTGGAGCTGTTTTTTTATCCGTGGTATTCGAAGAAACGGATGCAGCTTTATTGTTGTAACTTAGCAATGCATCTTCCAATTCTATTTCTTCAGGTTGGGTAATGATGCTACTTGGTTGAGATTCAGTGTTTGGTTTATTACCAAATACAGGTAGCTTATCCCACAACTTTCGTTCTTTTTGTTTATTATGTTTTTCAAGTGATTCGTTTGATAACTTGAGCTTTTCGTTATTTATGTAGTAGTTAATAGTAAGGGCAATACCGGTAACTGAAATCAGTAAATACATTGCAGAAAGAAGTTTGTTATTTAATGAAGCTTCTTCGCTAACGCCAACTGAATTCTTCAATTGAGCCGCCCTGATTTTTTTATATTCATTAAAAGAATTTCTGAGGTTGGCATCCTCTGACAATTTTTCCACGAAACTATTTTTGTCTGAGTCAGACAATTCGTCTCTCAGATATTTTTCAAAATAATATTGATGTTTGTCGTGGCTCATGTAATTAACAAAGTTGTAGTATTTTTTCGAATCTACACAATTCCAGACCAGCTTTTTTCGTTTGAAGTTGCATTATAAAACAGATTGGCTTGGAACAATTTTTGCCAATAACTCATAAAATTCGAGAAAAAGTATGTTGAAAAGGTACATTACAATTTTTGCTGTTGCGGCTCTGGGTGGCCTAACAGCACTAGGAATCAGCAAATTATTCTCCCATTCGCAAGGAACGGTATTGCAACAAGAAAGAATGGCACGTTTTGCCGGTTTGAGTGAGTCTTCTGCACGTCCTGATTTTGTGGAAGTAGCTGATTTAGTGACACCTACGGTTGTTCACATTATCACTCAAGTTGAAGCAAAACAACTTGAAAGTCAACGAGAAATCAATCCTTTTGACTTTTTTCACGGTCCTGGTTTTAGGTTCGAGATGCCGGAGTCGGGTCCCCGCTCAGGTTCCGGCTCAGGGGTTATTATAAGTCAGGATGGTTATGTGGTAACCAATAACCACGTAATTGAAGGGGCCAGTAAAATCAAAGTTATTTTAAATGATAAGCGCCAATACGATGCAGATTTAATAGGCAGAGACCCCAATACAGATTTAGCCCTTCTTAGAATAGATGAAAAGAACCTGCCATACGCATTGGTAGGCAACTCTGATGATGTAAAAGTTGGGCAGTGGGTGCTTGCGGTTGGAAATCCTTTTAACCTCACATCAACCGTTACCGCAGGCATTGTAAGCGCAAAGGGACGAAACTTAAATTTGTTAAAAGACCCTAGAAGAGCAGAAACCCAATATTCCATTGAATCTTTTATTCAAACAGATGCAGCTGTTAATCCAGGCAATAGCGGAGGCGCTTTGGTAAGTTCAGATGGTAAGCTGGTTGGTATTAATACAGCCATCGCTTCTCAAACGGGTGCATATTCGGGTTACTCCTTTGCCGTTCCATCAAACCTTATGAAAAAAATTATTGAAGATCTTTTAAAATATGGCGAAGTACAGCGTGGATTTTTAGGTGTACAAATTACGGATGTGAATGCTGAATTAGCAGATAAAGAAGGTTTGAAGGAAGTGCGAGGCGTATTTATTGCAAAAGTTAACTCAAATAGTGCTGCTGAAGACGCAGGATTAAAGGATAAAGATGTTATTCTAAGCATTGATGATGTAAAAGTAAATTCTTCTTCAGAGCTGCAGGAACAAGTTGGGAAACGCAATCCGGGAGATAAGTTAAAAATATTGGTTTCAAGAGATGGTAAGGAGAAAATATTTTTCGTAACTCTTAAAAGCAGGGATGGTAAAACAACTTTAGATGTGGAAGAGAAAAAAGATTTTAACAAGGTACTTGATACCGAGTTTGAATCAATTAGTAGAGATGAGCGTTTGAAATTGAAAATATCAGGTGGTGTTAAGGTGAAAAAAGTGGGTTCTAAAAGTATTTTGAAAAAAGCCGGTATACCTGATGGATTTATTCTAACCGCTATTGATAAAACACCAATAAGCACCACAACAGAGGTTAAAAAGTTATTGGAAGACAAAAAGGGCGGTGTATTAATTGAGGGTATTAATCCCGATGGCTCCCGCGGATACTATGGATTTGGAATAGAGAAGTAGCTATTTGATTTCCTGACAGAGCTCTATCAATACCCCATTGGTTGATTTCGGATGAAGGAAGGCAATCAGTTTATTATCTGCTCCTTTTTTTGGAAGGTCGTTTATAAACTGAAAGCCTTCTTTTTTTAACCTTTCCATTTCTGTTAAAATATCATCGACTTCGTAAGCTATATGATGAATTCCTTCTCCTTTTTTTTCAATAAATTTTGCAATCGCACTATCAGGGGATGTTGCCTCCAGTAATTCAATTTTGTTTGGACCAATTTGATAGAAAATTGTTTTTACATGCTCACTATCCACCACTTCTGTTTTGTAAGGTTCAGCTTGGAATAATGCGTTAAAAAGAGTCAATGCACTTTCTGCATTTTTAACAGCAATGCCTATATGTTCTATTTTATTAAACATAGCACAAATGTAAAGAATGTGTGTTAACTAAAATAACAGGCTATTTGTTTGCCATTTTTGCATCAAACCTTATCGGTGAAAACCAATACAACATCATGATGCGTGCATAACGGTA
>JBIIGU010000242.1:0-2961 GCA_044236275.1 Bacteroidia bacterium
ATACCCGCTTGGTTTGATTATGGATATTTAACATTAACTCCACAAAAAAATAAATCAGAGACATCCATTGGTGTTCTAAATAATTATTATCCCAATCAAGACCAAGAGTTTGTAATAGCTACCTTGGTGCAACCATTACTTAAAAATGAAACATATTTATTAACTATTCATCTGAATGATCGTAAAAAAAAGCTGTTACTCTATTTTTTTACTGATACCTTGGTTACTGCTTTTATGGATAGAGACTCTGTTTGGATTGAAAGTCAAAAAATTGATACAGTTGTTTACAAGTCTGGTAAACCTTTAAAAATTAAACCTGCATCCAATACCGGGAAAAGGCTATACTTTGCAATTGTAGACCCTGATATTAATATTCGATTTACATATCCTAGAACTATTTATAAAGCGGAACTAATACCTATAACTGCTAAACATTATTATGATGTAGCAACGTTTGATTGGATTAAAGGTGTTTATAAAGAAAAAAGGAAACATTACTTTGCCTCACCTTGCGAGGAAACGACAAAAGGAGACTGATTTGTAGCATTTACTATTCATTAATGATTCCTTTCCCTTGTCTGATAATTATGGGTTCTTCATTGGTGCAATCTATAATGGTTGAAGGTTTATTACCTCCTGCGCCTCCATCAATAACCAGTGAAACCTGGTGCTCAAATTTTTCATGAATCTCCTCCGGATCTGTCATGTATTCTAAAATATCATCTTCGTGATGTATGGTGGTTACTACCAAAGGTACACCACATTCGCGAATAATGGTTTGGGCAATATTATTATCGGGCACACGAATACCAATTGTTTTTTTGTTGCTGCTAAACCATTTGGTAACACTTTTATTGGCATCTAGAATAAAGGTAAATGCTCCGGGCAAATTATTCTTCATTAACCTAAACACATTTTTATTAAGTGGCGCAGTAAATTCCGATAAGTGTGAAAGGTCTTCGCAAAGCAGCGAAAAATTTACTTTTTCAGGTTTTTTGCCTGCAATGCGGCATAGTTGTTCAATGGCTTTTTTACTATCAAGCCTGCAGCCCATGGCATAAATGGTGTCGGTAGGCAAAATAATCACCCCATCTTTATTCAGTATGTCAATTACTTTTTTAACATCCCGCAGATTTGGATTGATATGATGAAGCGTTAAGAGCATGTGTTAGGATAATATTTCAAGTATCTCATCAATATCAATTGACTTGATAAAACTTTCTTCTGTGGTAATAATTGCGCTTGCCAGTTCCTTCTTTTTATGTTGCAATGCTAGAATTTTTTCTTCAACTGTATCTTTAGAAATAAACTTATAGGTAAATACAATTTTATCCTGGCCAATACGGTGTGTGCGATCAATGGCTTGCTGCTCAACAGCCGGATTCCACCAAGGGTCAACAATAAACACATAATCTGCTGCAGTTAAATTCAGACCAACACCTCCAGCTTTCAGCGAAATAAGGAAAAACTGAATACCTGATTCTTGCTGAAAAGCCTCCACAGCCTTTTGTCTTTGTTCATTGCTCATGCTCCCATCCAAATAACTGTAATTCCAGCCTCTGTTGTTAAATTCGGTTCGGTAAATATCCAACTGTTTTACAAACTGCGAAAAAAGTAATACCTTATGTCCTTCTGCTTTCGCGGTTTCTGCCATGCGCAATACTTCATCAAATTTGCCTGAAACACCTTCAAACGATTCATTGGTAAGCTTTGGATGATTGGCAATCTGACGTAGTTTAGTTAATCCCTGCAGTAAGGCAAATTGCGATTTGTTTAAACCTATTTCTTTTATGGATTTAAGGATTTCATTTCTAAAGTAAGATTTAACAGTTTCATAAGCATCTGCTTGTTCTTCACTCATGCTGCAATACACCACCTGTTCCATTTTCGGAGGCAGTTCTTTTGCTACCTGATCTTTGGTTCTGCGCAATACAAAAGGTTTTATAATGGCCTTTAGTTGCTGCATTTTATGAGCATCATTTGCTTTTTCAATAGGAGTAACAAATCTTTCGGTAAACGACTGAAGGCTGCCAACCAAACCCGGATTGATGAATGATAGCTGACTCCAAAGCTCCTGAATGCTGTTTTCAATAGGTGTACCTGTTAATACCAGTTTGTGCGATGCACGCAGTTGTTTAACTGCTCTTGAAGATAAGGAGTTTGGGTTTTTTATACTCTGGCTTTCGTCAAGTATTACATAGTTAAACCTGAAGTCTTTTAGGATGTCAATATCAACTCTTACTGTTCCGTAGGTGGTTATGATAAGGTCATACAATGCAAATAACTTCGGATTTTTTTCTCGGTTAATGCCAGTATATACTAAGGTTTTAATGCCAGGTGTAAACTTTCTTGATTCTTTGTGCCAGTTATAAACCAATGAATTTGGTACAACAATAAGCGATGTTTTGTTAGACGATTTTTGGGCATCAATCGAGTATTGTTCCTTTGCCGGATCATAGTCTGCAGATGCATCAGACTTGAACAAGCTCAATTGTGGTTTATCTTTATCACTTGTTTCTTCCAGCACCTTATTTACATCTTGCTTCTTGCCTGATTCTTTAAAAAGTTCCTTTTCTTTTTGCAAAAGGGCCAGCGTTTGAATGGTTTTACCTAACCCCATATCATCAGCAAGACAACCGCCAAATCCATTTTCCTTTAAAAAATAAAACCAGTCAAATCCTGCTTTTTGATAAGGCCTCAGTTCTCCTTTGAACTGCTCAGGCATTGGCATCTCTTTTATTTCATCTCCATAGGCCTTTATCTTCTGCAGTTTGTCACTTAATCTCAAATAACGGCCACCATCATTTGTTAACTCCTCAATAAGGCCCACGTGATGTTTTTCAAGGCGAATCTCTTCTTCTAAGCTCGAGAACTCAAGCATGCCTGCAAGGTTACCAAACCACTCATCCGGTATAACTGCAATTAACCCGTTAGGCAAAATAAATTCACGCTTGCCTTTCA
>JBIIGU010000244.1:0-2936 GCA_044236275.1 Bacteroidia bacterium
TTTAAAATCCTTGGTGGCCAGCCCAACCTGCTCAAGCACTTCGGTGATGCGCGTTTTGATGTCGTTTTCGCTCTTCCAACCGGTGGCCTTTAAAACAAAGCGCAGGTTCTCATAAACAGAACGGTCGGTTAACAACTGAAAGTCCTGAAAAACGATACCCAATTTACGTCTCAAATAAGGAATATCTTTAGGCTTAAGTGAGCGCAAATCGAAATCGGCAATTTTACCTGTTCCTTTTTCAAGCGCAATTTCACCGTAAAGTGTTTTTAGTAAACTGGATTTACCGCTACCGGTTTGACCAATCAGGTACCAAAACTCGCCTTTGGCTATTTTAATATCAACATCGGATAGGATTAAATTGTTGCCCTGAAAAACAGTGGCATCATTCAGTTCGATTACAATATTGTTTTCCATGATTTAGAGTTCAAGTTTAACCATTTTCCCGAAAGGTATCTGGCTCACCTTGTCCATTATTTGTTGGGCTTTATCGGTCAGGCCGCATTTATCTAAAGCGCGTTCGGGCCTGTCGGTTCTAAAGTAAGCAATCAAGGTAAAATGGTCATCGCGCAGCTGCACGTAATCAGGTATTTTAGCCTTTCCTTTTATCTTGATTATATACAATTGTTTAAAAAAATTATGAATTGCCTTATTAGATATTGTAAAATACCTTATAATTGCACTGCAAAACTAAGTAAATATGAGACAATTCAGGCAAATTTTTTCGATTATTACCGCAGGTATCTTATTCGTGAGCAGTTGCAGCGTAAAAAACAATATGCTGAACAACAATTACACTGTTGCTCCAAATCCTTTGGAGGTTAAAGGTGACACAGTTACCATTACGATGAGTGCAAATATTCCTGCCAAATCAATTAACCCTAAAGCCAATATCCAGTTTCAGCCATACCTGAAAACAGCTAAAGGTGATATTCCTTTAAAGGCCATTACTGTAGGTGGTGAGTCAGTGGTTGATAATGTTGATTTTAAAATCAGCTCAAAAACAGGTGGTAAAATCACTTACCAAGACCGCATTGCATACAACCCTGACATGATGCGCTCTACACTTTATCCTGACTTTTCAGTGAAAGTTGGTGCAGAATACAAAACCATTGAAGGTGTAAAAGACTCTAAAGTTTTAGCTGAAGGTATTGTTACCACTCCTTTATTGGTAAAAACCAGCGGAATGCCGGTTAATTATGATGAAACACCTTATACCAGTGCTTCTGCAAGCAAATCGGTAGCTATATATTTTGCTCAAGATCAAGCGAAATTCAACGCCTCTTTCAAAAAAGGAAAAGGCCTAGACAATAAAGCACAAATAAATCAACTTAAGGAATTACTGAAAACCAATAAAGATTGGCAGGTAACAGGCATTAGCATAAATGCATATGCATCGCCTGACGGTGAGCTGAGCAGAAACGAAGGATTATCTAAATCTCGTTCAGAAAATACCTTCAACTATTTCAAAAAAGAATTGAAGAAATTAGGTTTCAGCGAAGTAAATGACCAAAACTTTAAAATGGGATACTCCCTTTCTGAAGACTGGGCAGGCTACGAAAAAGCCGTTGAAGCCACTAGTCATCCGGATAAGGATGCTGTGTTAGCTATTGTAAGAAACAAAGGCATTTCCGATGCAGACAGAGAGGCTCAATTAAGAGATAATCAGCCTAAGTTCTGGAAATCAACCAAAGAAACTATTCTGCCAACCTTGCGTAAATCAGAGGTGGTAGTAACAGGTCAAACACCTATTAAGACAGATGAGGAATTGAGAGCTAAAATGAACGACCTCAATGCATTAACTGATGTTGAAATGTTACGTTTAGGTAAAATATCTGATAATGCAGGTAAAATTACCGTATACACTGCTTTCATTGCTAAATATCCTGAAGATTGGAGAGGTTACAACGATTTGGGTGCTGCTCACTTAAGTGGTGGCAATGCTGCAGAAGGCATTAAGAACTTGGAATCTGCTAACAGCAAATCGCCTGAAAATCCTACCGTATTAGCTAACCTTGGTGAGGCTTATTTAACTTCAGGTGACTTTAGCAAAGCAGCAGAACTGCTGAAATCTGCTTCAGCTAAAGGTGCTAATGTTAGTTATGCAAATGGGGTAATAGCCATTAAGCGTGGCAACTACAGCGAAGCTGTTAATCAACTGAGCAAATCCGGTATGAATGATTTTAACTATGCATTGGCACAATTGTTAAACGGAAACACTGAAGGTGCAAAACAAACCATTGATAACATGAAGTCTGAAGATATGAGCTGGGAGTGCTACTACCTGCGTGCTGTAATAGGTGCCAGAACTAGCAATCAGGATTTGATTAGCCCTAACCTTACAAAAGCGGTACAGATGAATGCCAATGTAAGACAACATGCTAAGGCTGATGTGGAATTTATCAAATATTGGGGCAATCCGGTATTTGAAGGAGCCATCAGATAAGCAGTTTTCTACTGATATTTTATTTGGGGCGGCTTGGTAAATCAAGCCGCCCCACTTTTTTATATTAAAATTGACAATTTCACTTTAAAGATTAGTTTTGCATTCCGAAATTTTTTGAGTTGGCCTATCTTGCGTAAAGTGTGTCCTTCTCATTTTTAGCTACTTAAATTCTTTAGAATGAAACTATCTCAGTTTAAATTCAACTTTAATGACAACCTGATTGCCAAACATCCTGCAGATGTGCGCCACGACTCTAAACTTATGGTATTGCACCGCGACACGCAGAAAATTGAGCACAAGAAATTCCATGATATCCTCAATTATTTTGATGATGGCGATGTGTTTATTTTAAATAATACCAGAGTATTTCCTTCACGCTTGTATGGCAGCAAGGAAAAAACAGGCGCTAAAATAGAAGTGTTTCTGTTACGTGAATTGAATAAGGAAATGAAATTATGGGATGTTTTGGTGGATCCTGCCCGTAAAATCCGTG
>JBIIGU010000243.1:0-2936 GCA_044236275.1 Bacteroidia bacterium
ACCCGCTTATTTAGCTAGGATTAGCTTTTGCTGAAATACATTTCCTTTATGGTCTGTAATCTCAACAAAGTAAATACCATTCTCCAGATTCTGCAGTGAAACGCTCTGGTTTTCGGCATTAAAGATACCTTGGGTAAAAACGCATTTACCACTGATATCATATACTTGCAATTTAGCAGATTCAACTACTTCAGGGAAGAGGATATTTATCAAGCCTTCACTTGGGTTTGGCGCCATTTTAATTCCTGAAATAGCATTCAATTTCTGCACTCCGGTATTCACTAAATCAGGTGGCAAATCAAAAGATTCAGTGCCGTCTGTGCGCGAGGATGTAAGTCCCTGCGAAGCCGAGTAGCCAAGACCTCTGCGGGCAAAAGCCTTCCATAACAACTCATAATTAGCACCTCCGTTATTTATAGAATCTGCTTTTAGAATGGCATTTCTTGAATCAACAAAACCCGGATTACAAGGCTGCAATTTAAGGCCATCTATTACGAGCTGTATCGCCTTGTTATTCCCACCTTTGCCAGTGTATACATCCTCATCAAATCCATATTTATCTACCATATCCCAGAAAATATCCCAAAGCATAGCGCACCAAACTGAACCAACACCATGAGGAACAGATAAGGTTTTCACATCATTGTAAGAAGTATTATCAGACACAGTTAAACTTCTGCTGTAGCGAAAGGTACGAATCCCGAGACCACTTGTTGCCTGATTGGCAACATAGGTACCAATACCCCTGCCATCCTCTGCTTTATCAGTAGGCCTGGCAGTTAAGGCAAGTGCAAAGAAATCACTCCAACCTTCACCAGCCTGCTCCTGATTGTTTAAACAACTGGAGTTTGCTGGTCCGCCAGTAAGGCGAATGGAAATACCATGACCAAATTCATGTGCAATAACACCATTATCAAAATCACTGTCATAAGTTTTAACATCTGGTGTACCTTGTAAGGTCACATTAACGGAGTCGCCCTTTCTTAAAGTATCTGCTATTTGCTTACCAATTGACTGGGCAATCATATAGGAAGGAATGGTGATGGTAGCATCAAAACCCGTCATGGCAGTTGGTGTGTTTGTGCTATTATTAATAACAACTGCAGCAATGGCCCCAGCATTTTGAGCGTTTTTAACCTTCTGGGTAAATCCGCATGTTCCGCGGTAGATGATGGCAATTTTACCAGCAATTGCAGAAGCATTTATTGCAGCTGCACATCCCAATGTATCGTTCATCATCACTAAATTACCGGTAATAGTTGGAAATTTTTTGGGACCAAATTGTGAGATGGGTGAAGGATAATTTGCAACCATGCTTGCAGGCGCATTAATTCTCATTGGAGGCGCAGAAGCAGCTCCGCCAACCGGCCATAAATACATTTGCATACGACCACGTGAACCATCAACAGGCGCAGAAAAATTAGCATTACTCGTACCGCTTCCGTCCTGGGCATCCGCATGAACAGCATCTCCTCCCAAACCACCTTTGCCATAATTATTTGACTGAAAATTTCCTGACTGCTCATTAAAACCATATTCATAAAAAATATCATGCACCAGATTATTCCAAACAAACAAATTGGTAATAGCCGCATTTAGGCTAAGTCTTGGGTTCATCCAAGTGGTATCTACCGGATAGTCAAACACCAAATCTGCACCACCATTAGGGCTGTAACCGGCTCCGTTTCTATTCAAGGTATCTTCTTTGGCCCATACATTGTTTCCTCTGGTAATTGTCCAATCAGCACCTGCTACTCCATCTGTATCATGCCAGCCATAAGGAGAACTTTTTGCTTTAGCCTGACTTGAAATAAGCTCTCTGCCTCCGTGGATAGGGCTCTCAATAGGTATTGGATATATGCGATAAGAACCATTGGCACTCTTTTTATGAAAATGCTGTGATGTTGCCACGCGTTCTGAACCTAATGCAGAAAAATCACGCTTGTAAGCATCGTGCTGAATATTGCATTTGGTAACGAAGTTGTTCTTATCAAGTATGTTTCCATCCTGTGCATCAACCCGTATTTCCCACCAATCATTTTTCTTCTGATCAAATAATTCTACATTCCAAGATAACCTTAACAAGCTGCCGTCATAATAATAAACCTGCTTAATTTTAACAGGTTCCTGCGATACGCTTACATCATTTATTACCGCTGAGGTTTGCTTACCAAAAGATGATGCTTTGCCAAGAACAGAGGCTATATTCATTTGTATATGATTGCCGGCACTCACAAGAGCTGCTGAAATATCTAAGGTAGGATTTGCAGTATTTGCTTTTTGCTGCGCATTGGCTATAAAATCGCAATTAACCTGAACAGCTTTGCCATCTGAAGTGAAATGAGCTGAACTGATTGAGTTAAAGACAGGTATCCCGTTAACTTTTTGTCTGAAATAAACATGTGTAACCTTATTGTGCTCACTGGTGTAAGTGTTGGTTATTTCAATATCACCTACATCTTGCTGAGATAGTGTGGGGTTTTGATTTTTCAGTAAAGTTCCGATGGTTTGCTGATTGTAACTAACCTGAGCAAGTGAGAAAAAAGGCAACGCTAAGAAAATCGCCTTTAGTAGTAGAGGTTTTTTCATTTTTTTAAGTAAATATTAATCAAAAATAAACAAACGGTTGAATTAAAAAAGCGTTTTAAGTTTTGAAAAATTAATGACTTAAAAATGGCAAAATCAAGTTGAAAACTATATAGGTAATGATATTTATACACTGATAATGAAGAGATAAATATCGAAAAGTAGAAAAATAACTTTGGTTAAAAATTAACTGAATCAATCAACGGTTAAATGCCAAACGCATGCCCAAACCTGCCTCAATAACCTTACCCCCTTCATAAACCACGTTTCCATTTACCAGCGTATGCGTAACCACAGAATGGAAAACCTGGCCCTCAAACGGACTCCATTTGCATTTATAAAGTAAATTG
>JBIIGU010000245.1:0-2929 GCA_044236275.1 Bacteroidia bacterium
ATTCTATCCCTATACCCTTTTAACATTCGTAATGAATTATTCGGTATTAGAAATTTTAATGTTGGATATTATGTATTGAACCTGATGTTTATTTCCGCTTTAATAAAAAAGACTGCCCGGTTAGGAGCAGTCTTCTTAGTTTTTATTTAATATCGTTTACTTATGATTGGATGGTTATCAATCGTAAAAATTCTTCACGCGTTTTCTGGTCTAAAAATTTGCCGGAGTAATCGCTTGTAACGGTTTTGCTACTCACATCCTGAATTCCTCGAGAGGCCACACACAAGTGATCAGCCTCTATTACTACAGCTACATCTTCGGTTTGTAAAACTTGCTTTAAATCATTTGCAATTTGCACGGTCATGCGCTCCTGTACTTGCGGACGGGCTGCATAGTAACGTACGATACGGTTAAGTTTAGATAAGCCAACAACTTTACCATTTGAAATATATGCCACATGGGCTTTACCGATAATGGGTACAAAGTGATGCTCGCAATTGCTGTAAAAAGAAATATTCTTTTCAATAAGCATTTGCTTGTACTGGTATTTATTTTCAAATAAAGCTACCTTAGGCCTATTAGCAGGATTTAATCCTTTAAAAATTTCCTGCACATACATTTTGGCTACACGGTGAGGTGTACCTTTAAGGCTATCATCATCTAAGTCTAAACCTAGAATGAGCATAATTTCGCGAAAATGCTTTTCAATGAGTTCAATTTTCAGATCATCATCTTTTTCAAATGCATCCGGACGCAAAGGTGTTTCTGCCGATCCACTGAATGGATGGTCTTCTGTATCAAATATCTCCTTGTTATTTTCCTTCATATTCAACAATGTTTCTTTCTGTTTCATACAATTTAATTTTTAATTTTAATGTTGGTTCCAATTTATTTTTTAAACGTCTCCAAATAACCACCGCAATGTTTTCAGCTGTTGGATTTATATCTTTAAAATCCGACACATCCAAATTCAAGTTCATGTGGTCAAATCTGCTTAGCACCTCCTGCTCAATCAGGTTTTGCAAAACCTTCATATCAATCAGGTAGCCGCTTACCGGATCAATTTCACCGGTTACCGAAACCTCCAGTGTATAGTTATGACCGTGGTAGTTTGCATTATTGCACAACCCGAAAAATCGCTTGTTTTCTTCGTCTGTCCATATAGGTACATGCAGCCGATGAGCTGAATTAAAGTGCGATTTGCGTGTAACAGTTACTTCCATACAAGTTTACAAAGGTAAGCATCCTAATCTTGTTTAAGGTATATAGGTGCCACATTATACATAACTTGTTTACCTTTTAAATGTTTTAGTTAAACATAATTTAACGATCTACACCCTATTTTTATCCCAAACCAGACCAGCTTAAGGCCTCTTCAGGCTAGTTACAGCATGGGTTTTATTGTTTTTATAAGCCTGATAATGTGTAGTTTATGAATTGTTAAAGTTTTTTTACAAAAAATTAAACAAACAGATTTGGATTTATCCCTCTAAAGTCATTTAACTTTGTGCAACAATTTATTCAAATAATTAAACAATTATGACTGCAATAGAATTTAAACAAATGGTACAAAAAGAGGGGACTTCCCTCAGGCACTACGCCTATCAGCTTACACGCAACGTAGAAGATACCAATGATCTGGTGCAGGACACCATGCTCAAAGCGTTAATGTATCAGGATAAATTTGCCGATGGCACCAACCTTAAAGGTTGGTTATATACCATTATGAAAAACACTTTCATTAACAATTACCGCAGAATGATGAAGCGCAATACCTTCATTGATCAAACAGATAATGATTACTATTTAGACTCTGCATCTCATGCTGTAAAAAATGCAGGTGAGCAAAAGTTTATGATGAGGGATATTGAGGCAGCTATAGATAGATTACCATCCAGTTTAAAGAAACCTTTTACCATGAACTTTAAAGGCTTTAAATACCATGAAATTGCAGAAATACTGCGCATACCAATCGGAACTGTTAAGACTCGTATATTTGTGGCCAGAAGAGCGCTACGTGATGAGTTGAACACCTATGGTAAATTGTACGGTTTAGATAACGTGAACTAATCTTGAATTGGTTTAATAGATCTTTTTGAAGAAAGCCGGCAATAGTCGGCTTTTTTATTTGAGCCTATTTTTCATTTCTTTCATCCATAATTCGACAGGCGATTCAGTTCTTAATTTCCACTCAGGCTTCGCATAAAAATATCTTGGATTATAATAGACCGTTGCATACACCACACCCTTCTCATAAGAATTGCCTGGCCAAGTTTGCAATACAGCTAGTTGTTCTTTTGTAAACTCAGCATTTACATTGCTAACCAACACAGCAAGATAGTTATCAAGCTGCGCTTGTGTGATACGCTGAATTTGCAAGGCTTTGCTATTTAAGTATTTCATCTCTGGCTCATTGGCCACAGGTGCATAACTGTATAAAGGCACTGTATCGGCTAAATCCCGACTAACCATTTTTTCAAGTTCAAAATATGATCGATAGGCAAGCGTAGCATCTCCCAATGTTTTGCCGGGATAATAAAGAAAGTTTCCGGCCAGTATTGCAGCTATGCACAATACAATAGATGCATACTTCCATTTTCTGGCAAGTGTTTGCAACTGAAATAATAGCAGCAAAAATGCAATGAAATGTAAAACGAGAAAGTATCGGTGACCAATGGTGTTTTTAAGAAACAGAGACATACAAACCATATTCACCAGCAGTAATACACTAAAATAAAAAAAGGCAGGCTGATATGGCTTTTTACGAAATAGCCATAAGCAAAACAATAAAGCATACACCGGAAGCATACCATAATCAAGCAAACGCCAACAAACAATTAAAAGGCTTTTAAAAAATGTGGTTGAAAAATTAACTTCCTTGGCATCGGCATAATTGGGTGAGTGCACGGCCCAGCCTGAATGCTGCAAA
>JBIIGU010000246.1:0-2927 GCA_044236275.1 Bacteroidia bacterium
CCTGAGGCTTTCGCTTTATCGGTGATTTGCCTAATATTATCGGAGGTTAGCACTCCTTTGTCATAATCTTCAAATACCAATACATCGGCATCAATTAAAAGCTGATATATTTTTTCAATCAAGCTGAACGATTCAACCTCACTGATGCTTTTTGTGGTTTCACTGTCAATTCTGAGCATTTGGGTTTGCTGTGAAATAACTCTTGTTTTTACGGTGGTGATGCGGTCTTTTGATCGAACAATACCTTGTGTACTTATTCCTGCTTTTTCAAAAAGTGTAATCAAATCTTTTCCATCATTATCCTCGCCAACTACTGAGCAAATAATAGGCTTGGCGCCCAAGGCCACCAGATTCATTGCTACGTTTGCAGCTCCTCCTAATCGATTTTCTTTTTTCTCTACAGCTACAACTGGCACTGGTGCTTCCGGAGAGATGCGATCTACTTTTCCGAAATAGTATGCATCAATCATTACATCTCCTACCACCAGTACTTTTAATCCCTTAAATTTTTCCAATATTTCTTTCATTTTACTTTATGCGAGTTTCGATAATCCTTCTTTAATTCTTTTTAAAGCTTCCGTTAGTTTCTCTTCTCCGGTAGCGTAGCTCATACGTAAGCATTCAGGTGCGCCAAATCCATCACCCGGCACCAGTGAAACGCAGGCCTCATGCAACAAGTACATACACAAATCTGTTGAATCATTGATTTTTTTGCCTTGATATGATTTGCCATAATAGAAACTAACTTCAGGGAAGGCATAAAATGCCCCTTCCGGCAGTGTGTTTTTAAGTCCACTTATTTCATTTAGTCCGTTTACAACAAGTTCACGTCTTTTCTTAAAAGCGGAAACCATATCGTGTGTTGGTTTCATATCACCACTTAACGCGGCTATTGCAGCTCTTTGGGTAATATGACTAGTTCCTGAAGTGTATTGAGATTGAATTTTTTCACAGGCCTGCACTATTGTTTTGCTTGCCCCAATATAGCCCAAGCGCCATCCGGTCATTGAGAAGCCTTTACTAAGGCCGTTAACCGTAATTACCCTGTTCTTAATGCTTTCAAATGAGGCCATACTCACATGCTTGCCTACAAAGTTAATATGCTCATATATTTCATCGCTTATGATGTAAATATTGGGGTATTTTTCAAAAACTTTTACCAATTCTGCCAACTCCGCTTCAGAATAAACCGATCCTGTAGGATTGCATGGAGAAGAAAAAATAAACAACTTTGATTTTGGTGTAATGGCTGCTTCAAGTTGGGCAGCATTAATTTTGTAGTTTTGCTCAACACTACTCTTAATGAATACGGGAACACCTTCCATAAGCTTGGCCATTTCAGAATAGCTAACCCAGTATGGTGTTGGAATGAGCACCTCATCACCCGGATTTACCAAAGCCATTACTGCATTCATAATGGAGTGTTTTGCTCCGGTAGATACAATGATTTCATCTAACTGATACAGCAAATTGTTATCCCGCTTAAATTTTTCACTTATGGCTTGCCTAAGTTCTGGGATGCCCGCCACAGGTGTATAGTAACTGTAACCTGCATCAATTGCTTTTTTGGCTGCCTCCTTAATATGTATAGGGGTTTCAAAATCTGGTTCTCCCAAACTAAGGCTAATTACATCCTTGCCTTGAGCCATTAATTCTCTTGCCAGTTTTGCCATAGCAATGGTTTGGGGCTCGTTAATATAATCAACACGATGTGCTAATGGATTCATTTAATTTTTGTTTTTAACAGTTCTACTTTTTCTCTCAGTATATTAAAAAATCTATTCCGCTGTTTTTCGCTTACACCGCTTATAAGCACTGATTTCTTGATTAGATTTTTAAGCCACTTTTCGTTTTCTTCTATCAATCCGGGATTTGTAGTGCTCATAAAATTAAAGGTGTTGTTGCTAACGTAGGCTACTTTTGTTTTGCCCATGCTAACAAGTATAGAATTGTTGCCAACCATTACCTCACTCATATAAAGTTGAAAATTTTCTTCTTTCGACTTTAGTTTTGAGCCATGCTTTACTTTCTCTTCAAGTATTTCTATTACTTCTATAATATACTGGCACATACGCAGAGCCGTAGCTTTGTCTTCAAAAAATCCTGATTCCCAAAAATATTCAACTTGCTTCAATGTGCTATTCATGGTATCCTCAGTCCATATCTCAGTAGAATGGGTTTTATTATAATGTTGCAACAATTCCTGAGCATTTTTTATAAGAGAGGAGTCTACCAAATCAATACTGAATTTACTGTTCGCAAAGGCCGGTATATTCAGAATGCTCTTCATCCAGTAAAAAAGCTTAAATGCAATAAACTCATTGTGTATAAAGTGATGCCAGATGGGTACATCATCAGCGGCATATAGTATGTGGCTGCCTTGCACCGAGCTGATGTGCTTCACATCACGGTTTAGGGATTCTAGCCACATCGCAAAATTCTCCGGCTTATCCTCCAACCTCAGGAAATTAAAGTTAACAGATGAAACATCTTTTTGCACCTCTGTTTCAAAGGGCACCTTAAAGTGCTTACAAATGGCTGCAATTTCATCAATGCCAAGTAGTGTTTCACCACGAAGTCTTCGGTAGGCACTGTCATTGCTCATGCCTAAAACCTCTGCCAACTCATCAACAAATGAAATATTTTGAGGGGCTGAATCTTTGACCCGCATCAAAAAATCAAGTTGTGTATTTCTGGCATTTTTATCCATTTGGAAGTAGATTAAACGTTGCAAAATATGAAAAGATGAGCTATGAATTGCAAAAAAATGAAGGTTCTTTCAGGTTAGGTAATGGATTGCAACATTGAAGAAGTTTTAGAAGAGTTGGCCAGTTTAGCCTTGTATAGGATATTTATGTTTCAAAAATTACAGACGTTTTGGCTATTTTTCTCATAGAAGTATTCCTGTTTTACCACATTTTTAAGCC
>JBIIGU010000247.1:0-2925 GCA_044236275.1 Bacteroidia bacterium
TGAGGAGTTAAAATCAGGATTGTATTTTGTAACATTATACAGCGGGCGGTCTTCAGCTCATGTGAAACTGATAAAGAAATAACATAAAAGCAGTTAAGATATTGGCGTGAATATGGTTTAATATTCATATAATTGTTGGGACATTACCCTCTATATGAAAAAACTTTATTTGGTTTCACTGCTTTTTGCCTGCATAAAAATTAATGCACAGCAAAGCGGAGAACTCACTGACAAAGGACAATTCTCAGGCAATTTTCAGATGAACACGCAGTTTTATTTGCGTGATGATAAAATTGGAGCAAGCACCACCCAATACCTGAGGGAAAAATCTTCTACCGAAGCATGGCTCTTTATGAATTATAAACTAAAGGGGTTCAATTTTACAGTTCGCTATGATTTGTTCAACAACTCTCCATTATTTAATCCGTTTCAGGCATATACCAATCAAGGACTAGGCTATTGGGAAATAACCAAAGAAATAGACAAGTTCAGCATCACCGGAGGATACTTTTATGACCAATTCGGTACCGGGCTTATTTTTAGGGCTTACGAAGACAGGAATATAGGAATTGATTTTGCCGTACAGGGAGCACGCATTGTTTATACGCCAACTGAAAATCTTCGCTTGAAGGTTTTTACTGGCAGGCAAAAATATCGGTTTGATACCAGAGAGCCTGTAATTAAAGGAGGTAATATTGAGTATCGCCTGCCTGTTTCAGAAAATGCTATTTTGGATATGGGTGCTTCCTTGGTTAACAGAACACTCGACCAAAATACAATGAGCCAAGTTGCAAATACCATAAATGGATACGCACTTGAAAAACGTTTTAATCCAACGTACAATGTTTATTCATGGAATCTTTATAATACACTAAATTATAAAAAATTTACTCTCTATCTGGAGTATTGTAATAAAAGCCCTGAGGCTATTCTGGATTACAGCAACACATTGGTTAAAAAAGGAGGCAATATTTATTATGCGAGTTTATCCTATGCTACAAAAGGATTAGGCATTAATGGACAAATACGCAGGATAGAAACTTATCCGTTAAGAGTTAATCCCTTAGAGATACAACCTTTTCCAAACAGTGCAGTAATTAACTATATGCCTGCACTTACCCGCCAAAACACATATCGATTGCTTGCCCGCTACAATTCAGTAGTGCAGGAGCTTGGAGAGAATGCAGCCCAACTGGAAATAACTTTTAAACCTAATAAAAAGTTTTCTATGAACATCAACACCTCTGCAGTTAATGCACTTAATGGTGTAGATTTTAAGAGGAGCATTCCTGAAATAAAATGGGACAGCACCACCAAATTATTCAGTGAGTTTTACATAGATGCTTCATACAAATTTACCTCAGCCTTTAAAATGATGGCGGGTATACAGTTAATTGGCTACAATCAGGTTTTATTTGAAGGCAAGCCCCAAGAAAAAGCACCCTATGTAAATGCCATCACACCTTTTGGAGAATTCACTTATCGAATTACGCCTACCCGCTCTGTCAGAATGGAGTGGCAATACATGCACACCAATCAGGATTTGGGAAAATTTGTGAATGCATTGGTTGAATACAATATTGCCCCTCATTGGTCATTTGCTGCAGGCGATCTTATCAATATAGAACATGGAACGATAAATAAACCCGGACCGGGAGAAAAATTTGAGTTTATTCATTACTACAATTTTTTTGCTGCCTACACATATAAAAGCTCACGCCTAACAGCAGGGTTTTTAAAACAACCCCAAGGTGTGAATTGCACAGGCGGTGTTTGCCGCGTTGAGCCTGCATTTAGTGGCGGACGCATAACTTTAACAACTAATTTCTAATTTCGAAGTATGAAAAAATTACAACTGCTTACCTGCATAATTATTTTTTCGCTTTTGAGTGCCTGCGAAGAAGAACCGCCTTTTATAGATTATAACCCTCCAAAAATTTTATTTGATACCACTTATATCGACAATAATATCCCTTCGGCACAAAGAAAAATAACACTGCTTGAAGATGTATCAGGAGTAAAATGCCCTAACTGTCCTGATGCTACTAAAATTGCCTTGGCTACTAAAAATGAATTGCAAGGACGTTTACATATTGTGGTGATTCATCCAAACATTCCTGCGCTGGGATCGTTCGTAGATCCGGTAACTACTCCTTTTGTAAGCAAACAAGATTTTAGAACAGATGCAGGAAAGGCTATTTGTGAACAGATTATTGGCACCCCTAATTCGCTACCTCGAGGTTGTGTAGACCGCACAAAGTTCGGAGATCAACAGGCTATACTTACCGACAGAACCGTATGGAATGCAAAAATAAAAGAACGCGATGCCCTTACCACCCCGGTTAACCTTGAAATTGAACAACTGCCTTCTGCACCCAATCAGATTTTGATTGAAGTGAGTATGCATTATACCCAAAAACAAACCGACTCCAATTACTTAAGTGTGATGCTGCTTGAAGATAGCATGATAGACGTTCAGGAATATCAAACTATTGTAGATGGAATAATCACTCAAAAATTTGATTCGGCATACGTGCACAACCATGTATTGCGTGACATGCTCACGCTATACACAGGTGAGTTGCTAAACAAAAGCGGAATTACCCTTGATGCCGGCAGGGTAATAAAGAAACGCTATCTGTATACCATACCAACTGATAAACCAAAAGTAATCATCAGAAAGAAACATACGAGAATATTAGCCTTTGTTCACCGCAACAGTGCCACCAATAAGGAAGTGCTACAATCGCAGGAAATAGAAGTGAATGAATAAAAGCTTTTTATTTCTTTCTGTTTTTTATATCCTGTATGGTTGCACCGGATCTGATAAGTCTTATATCCAATCCATCACAGAACAGCACAAACAATATGCTGCATCTTTCACAGATACTGCACAATCACCGCTTGACTCAGCAGAACGCATTG